>CAWUOF010000631.1:0-2691 GCA_963923765.1 uncultured bacterium
ACCACAATTAATACAAATATGAGTTTGTCGCTTCGGAATCCATTTTTATGAATATGTGATGAGCCACACGATAATGGTTTTTTTCGCTTTATCTCGTTATTTTTATATTTAATCATTCATCTTATATTTATGCAATGTCCCATTTTTGATGGCGATCGCTGCGCTCTGTGCAATCATCATTTTTTTTCAATTAGTCCATAACATTTTTACTTTGTCTGTGAACCGACACCGCTTCAATAATGGAGGAAATTTTGATTTACAATTCTCGATATCACCCCTGATATCACCATGAATAACGACACCGCACCCAGCCAAATGATCCGTGTACCTACTGTACTAATTTCTGTAGTACGGCAGCTATCAAAAATCCACCGCGAAGGACGCACAACAGAGTTACTGCAAGCATTACAGTCATTGATATCACAATTTGATAGCAGCGTAGATTTACCAATTACCGAGTTACAACAGGTAGAAAATAAACTAGAATCACTGGAAACTCACCTTTCTAAACAAGATGAATTATTGGCCAATAAATTGGAAATTTTAGCTAAGTCCTTAGAGAAAATAGAGCGATCGCTTGCTTCTGGTAAATACAGTAACTCTAAATCACGGCGTTCAGCGTATCCATACCAGTATCAAAAAGTAGTAGAAATCAATTCCTTTCCGAACGAAAATTTAGCGCAGAGATTGGGAGTGACAGCGCAGGGTTTAATTAATGAACGGGAAAACAAAACTGAGCAGGAATTTATTAGCTGGTCTAGGAATCGAGATCCAAGTGGGTTAGGCTGGAAATTTCAAGCAGAAGATGGGTTGTATTATCCAGTTCGGCAGTAGGGGGCAGGGGGAAACAGGGTTTGAGGTTTTTTGTACGGATAAGGGAATTATCATTAATTACTGGGACTTGATATCATTTCCTGGCGTTGCTTTCATTATGGGATAATTTTACCCAATTTGAAACGAATCTTTAATCATTTCAACCGCCAATTCATCTTGCATTTATACAACGCCCTAATTCTGAGTGCGATTTTTACCGACAATAGTGTAAGTAAGGGGAAGAACTTTAACATCAGAAATCCATTTAGGTATAGGGTTCAGCGAGATAGAAATTGAATTATTATCGGGAGAGACTTGATAAACCCATTGATTATTAGGACAGACAGTAGATTTTACACTAGATATTTGTTTAAAACTCCCTAGATTTGCTAAATTTTCCTTAGCTTGAAGAATCTTTTGGGTTAATTCTAATTCTAGCATTAAGCGTCCTGCTTTAAGCCATTGTGAAATGTAATTTGATTCTAAATTTTTATCAGTAGGTTTTATCTTTGACCAAAAAGAATCAAATTGGAAAGAACAGACATCCTCTTTGACAAGAAAAGAATAAACTTTTATTAAATTTTGATAATTAACGATCGCTTGCCAACGAATAAAATTTTGTCGCATTGAATTAGACCATTCTGATATACCTAATGTTAGTAAATCATCTTCCTTATCAATATCCCCAATTACAGCACGAATTGATTTTTTAAAATCAGAGTATTCTTTTATTTCAGAAAATACTTTAAAAACAGCTCTAAATTCTATGGCATTTCCTATTAAAGACTGTAAAATCGATTGACGATGATCATAAGTTACTAAACGTTTTTGCCATTGGGAAGGTAAATTATTTAGTTGACGAATTGTTCCAAGTTGAATTCTAGTAGTAATAATATGTAACACTTGTCCAATTAATAACGGACTATTTCTCAATGATTCATTAATTTTCCATGAGGTTTCCAGACTTTCTAGCATTTCTTTTGTATTTCCTTGCTCCTGTTTATTAAGGATATCAAGAGCTAAAACTTTTTGCAGATACTCAAATGATATATAGCTTGGTAATGAATAGGTTAAGTCTCCTTGAACAATCCAAGAAATATCGGTAGCCCAGTGTAATGGTTCGTTAGTTAAAATTAAAGTACGGATTGATTTTAAAGTCTCGGCATTACGTTCTAAATATTGACGTAACTTTTGAGGAATTTTTTCAACTTTATTAGTTGATATTTTGGTTTGATTGTCTAAATAATCCTGTAATTCTTTTTCAATATCTTTAAATTCTTTTAAAGCTGTCTTTGAAACAGGAAAATGAAAAGATTTAGTTCCACCAAACAAAGCAAATCCCAGTTTTGCTGCTGCCAATTCTTGTAATTTATTAGCAGTTTGATTATTATTACTTTTAGGAAATTGATTAAGAAATTTCGCTTCATCTTGATGAATAATTTCTTCTTGTTGTTGCGCTAAAAATAAAGATGTTGCTAATACAGATTCTAATTTCTGACGAGTTTTGTTTTCATTAGCAGTATCACCAATATGCCGGTAAATCTTTAAAGCTTCTTTATACTTTATAAAGGCATTAACAAACTGGTTGTTATCACCTATTAATTTTTCAGCTTCTTGGAATAGTCGATCGGCATCTGATGACGTTGCTTCTGGTTTCTGGTCTGTTTTTTTAGTTTCGGTAGTTTGGGCTTGAGCAATCTGTGGGTTTAGATAATTGGCCAGACTATAATTTGAAAAACTTGCAATTGTTAAGAAAGATAAACTAATGGTAAGTTTGAGGTATTTATTTTGATGACTCATAATAAATCTGTTTTGAGGTAAATTTCTATTTCCCCTATATTCTGACGCATTAAGTTAATATGTGCAATATTTGTTATA
>CAWUOF010000632.1:0-2691 GCA_963923765.1 uncultured bacterium
GAATTAATTAAAGATATCGGCCCTTCTATTGATATTCCAGCACCAGATGTAGGTACTTCCGCTCGCGAAATGGCGTGGATAATGGATACTTATTCGATGAATGTGGGTCACGCCGTACCGGGAGTGGTGACTGGTAAACCAATTTCGATCGGCGGTTCCAGGGGACGAGAAATGGCGACTGGACGCGGCGTATTGATTACAGTGCGGGAAGCTTTGGCAGAACGGGGTAAAACGCTAGTGGGTGCAAAAGTAGTTATTCAAGGTTTTGGTAATGTCGGTGGTGCGGCGGCTACACTGTTCCACGAAGCTGGGGCGAAGGTTTTGGCCGTTTCTGATGTATCTAGTGGGGTATATAATCCAGAAGGTTTGGATATTCCAGCTTTGAAGATTTACGCTGCCGAAAATCACCGAAGTATTGCCGGATTCCCTGGCGCTGAGATGATTACCAATGCTGAATTATTGGCACTACCTTGCGATGTGCTAATTCCAGCTGCTTTGGAAAATCAAATTACTGAGGAAAACGTGCATGAAGTGCAAGCCAAAATGGTAGCAGAAGCAGCGAACGGCCCGGTAACTTTAGCGGCAGATTTGGCGTTACAATCGAGAGGTGTTACTATCCTGCCGGATATTTTAACTAACGCTGGTGGCGTGGTAGTAAGTTATCTGGAATGGGTACAAGGTCTTTCCTACGTTTTCTGGGATGAAGAACGGGTTAACCGAGAAATGGAAGGTTTGATGGTAAACGCCTATCAACAAGTAACTAAAGAATCGAAAATGCGACAAATTCCTTTCCGAGTGGCGGCTTATACTTTGGGTGTAGGTCGGGTTGCACAGGCGTTGGCTGACCGAGGTTTGTATCCTTGAAATGGGTAGTGGGTAGTCGGTAGTGGGTAATTGCAGATTAAATTACCCACTATCAATTATCAATTTTCAGTCCGAATATATTGGATTAGCAATTGTTTAATTATTTGGTTGTCTCCCTCATAAAAGGTATCGCGTTGCATTTCTTGTAATCCTAATATTTGAAATTGGGATAGTTCTGATTCGGAGAGAGGCCAAGGTGGGCCGTCTGGTGGGGTTTCGGTATCGCGAAAACGGGTAATTAATAATAGGTTTCCGCCTGGTTTTACCAAAGATGCGATCGCTTCAATTACTTTTGTCCTTACACTCAGAGGCAATGCTTGCATATTGCGACATTCAAACACGAAATCAAAGCTATTATGCCATTCTGTATTAAGATTAAATAAATCGGCGACAATATAGTTTACCTGGGAATTTGGAAAGCGTTTTTGACACCATGCGATCGCAGTTGGTGAAATATCAAAAGCTGTCACCTGGAAACCGATTTTTTGCAAAGCTTCGGCATCATCACCCAAACCACAGCCAATTACTAACGCCGAACGGTTTTCCCCTTTAATTTGGTTGGTATCTAACCAATTTTGTAAATAGGGATGAGGAGTTAATTTTGCCCAAGGTACTTGAGAAGAATCTCCATTTGCCTGAGAGTAGAGAACTTCAAACCAGGCTGTAGGCTCGGATTTTTGTAATGCTTCGGTTGCTAATAGTTTAACTTTTTGCCGGAGGGTGTCTGGTTGTTGTTCAAACATGGTTTTCTTGTTCTGATTTAGTTAAAATTTTACTAGCTAAACAAGCTGGAGTGCAATCTTCTTCACTATGTTGTAAAACAATAGGTTATTTTTTCATAAATGTAGATCCTAAAACATAAATAAAACTTCCGAATTTGAATATTTCGGAAGTTTTTATTTTAATTATTGCAATTAGTCAATTATACCATAGAGGAGCGATCAAACTGAACTAACAAAAGTGACAGCCCGCAGTTCTTCTTGAAAAATCCGGCGTAGTGTATCTTCATCTAAGGGGGGTTTGGCTCGATCGAGATATTGTCGTAACGCTTGATTCATCATTGTTTGATAACCTTTCCCTTCAGCGTCTCCTTTTTGTCTAAACGCTTCTAAGATATCATTATCAATATAGATGGTAATGCGAGTTTTACCTTCTTGTGGGACGATCGCACCTCGTTTAGCCCGATCGAAATCATATTCCGGTTTCATATTCACGTCTCTCCTTGGGAGTAGCAGGACGGGCAGAAATTAAGCGAATGTTATCACCTCGATAGGTATAGACTACCACTAGCAACCGCCAAAGGTGATCCATCCCCATAATAATAAATCGCTGTTCACCTTGTGCCGATCGATCTTCAAAAGAAAGTGCATAAGGATCGAACAACACAGCCTCAGCATCAGAAAAACTGACTCCGTGTTTTTGTAAATTGCTTTTAGCTTTTTTAGGATTCCATTCAACTTGCATACATATATTATATGTATGCGTGAGAATTATGTCTAAATTTATTTAGGGTTTGCTGAATAATTTATCTGTGAGGGGTAAGCTGTTACGCATTTAAATTACTTATTAACGAGTAGGGTGCGTCAGACGGTAAAGCCTTATATAGGGAAAATATCTAAATCTGACGCACCCTACAATATTATAAAAATCTTAAATGTTCACCTTCTATTTGCATTACAGCTTGTAAGCTTCCATGTAATTTTACTGTGCCTTCTTCCATATAAATAATCTCATCTGCCCTTTTATTTACGCTGGGACGATGACTGATGAGTATAGTTGTTTTACCCTGGCGAGATTCTAATAATTTATCTAATAAATTTGCTTCGC
>CAWUOF010000633.1:0-2690 GCA_963923765.1 uncultured bacterium
CAGGGTATAAAATTCTGTATAAATGCTTTTTTGTGATTTATATACGTATATATATTAATAATGACCCACAGGGTAAAAATAATCAGTCCGATAAAGATGGAAATATTCGGATTAATAGTTATTGCTAAGAGGGGGGAACCTAGTAAGGAGAAAAAGTAATTGATGCCAGCTAAAGGTGATTGTAGCAAGAAGGATAAACTGGGATGACCACCTGGTTTAACATAGCCGATCGAGTATATAAAGCCAGATAGAAAAAATAATCCCATCCAAATAGTAATTATTTTGATATTATCTTTGAGGTTATCTTTACTAAATATGATGGCAGGTACAAGGGCTAACCAAGTTAATAAGCCATGGGCAGAGGAAAAACTAGCGATAAAACAAAGTATCGCTGCGATCGCTATTCTTTTGTTTAGGGATATATTAGGTAAGCAAGTAATTACAAATATTGCGCCGATTAAACATAGATTAATTAGAAATAGGGCGATTTGAAATCCCCATAGCCAATTTTCCCACTGACTATAGGAAAAGGTTAAATAGCAGATTAATATATTGGTGACATGAAATAGGCGATCGCTAGTATTTTTACGATTAAAATCAGAGATTTTATAAAATAATAAAAATATTAAAATAGCTAAAAATATACTACAAAATAATTCTATTTTAATATTCCATTTAGAAGCAAAAGCTAAAATTACAAATATGATTCTAGGGAAAAATAGACGATGTTCGTTATGTTGACTAAAAAAGTCATTAAAAATTATTTTTCCTTGGGAAATGTTAAAAAATAAGTCTATAGAAGACCACTGGTCCCAAAAAGGCACATTGACTGTAAATTTATCAACTAACCAGAGTAATAATAGAACAGGTATTAAATAGAGGAAAACTAAAGTTTTATATATGGCAAACATATTTTTATGGTGTTTTGAGGTTATGGAATGCTAAGGCATAATTAAAATTATATGCTAAAAAATTAATCAAAAAAATGTAAATTGCCATAGATAATGATTAAGTAACAAATTAGCCATAATAAAATACTAAGTTTTATACGATTATCTTTGAGTAAAATTCGATCGGGTTCTTCTGCACGAGATTTTACCATAACTAGGTGTTTATAGTGCATAACTGCATAATGTACGATGGGAACTGTAATTACTAAGGAGGGGTTTTTCCCAGAAGTTGTGGTAAATAGGGCATAGCACATTACTGTCATAGTAGCTGTACTATTAACTAAGTAATCTAGGTAAGAAACTGTATAATGAGCTAAAACGGGTCTTTGCAAGTTTTTTTTGCCTTGTAATTCAAAGAGTTCCGATCGCCTTTTGGCAAAACCTAATAATAAGGCTAAGAAAAAGGTACAAAGGGTTATCCAAGCGGTGGGAATATCTCCTAAAGCGTAGACACCAGCGAGAAGACGTAAAACAAAACCCATCGCAATACAGGTGACATCAAATAAGGCTTGATGTTTTAATTTCAGGGAATAGGCTAAGTTAATGGCAATATAGAAAAGCAGACAAACAAGGGGGGCATTTCCTAAAATATAAGTCCCTGTGATGGCAATTATGGCAAGGAGTATGGCAATAGAAATTGCGGCGGTAATACTAACTTTGCCACTAGCTATAGGGCGAAATTGTTTTTTAGGATGTTGGCGATCGCGATCTATATCTTGTATATCGTTAAAAATATACATTGCTGATGCTGCCGCCGAAAAATAAAACATCACTAATAAATCTATACCTATAGAGGTAGGTTCCCCTAATCTACTACCAAAAAACACTCCTGCTAAACAAAATAAATTTTTCGTCCATTGGTGGGGACGAAGCATTTTTAAAATTGGTGGCATTATGGGCATTATGGGCGTGACATGATAATTATTCCTGCCAGTATAGTACCTAATCCTACCCATTGATTTATGCCCAGATGTTCTTTAAAAAACCATCCACCTGTGATGGCAATTAAACTAAATCCTATGGCAGCAAAGATTGGGTAAGCAGTAGAAACTGGTAATTTATCTAAAGCTTTTGCAAATAGTATCACGTTAATTCCATAAAATGCTAGTCCTCCTAAAAACCAGGGAGAAAATAATAGTGTTACTAAACTTGTATCTGTTGCTACTAGGCGAGATTGTTTTAACAGTAAATTGCCTATACAGGTATTAACTGAGGCTGCTAATACAAAAATCCAGGGCATTAAATTATTCATTGTAGTAAAATCAAAATATTGGGTATTAGGCATTGGTAAATGGGGAATAGTAAAAATTATGATTTTTTAATAAGCATTGATTTTTTTCTATTTCGCAACCAGTCTAATTTTATAAAACTATTTGGCTATATTTCCCATTATTTTTGTGAAAAAATTTATATTAGTTATATATCCCTGTTGTTGTGCCATTGTTGCGCTGTCTTCGCTAAAATAGCATTATCATAAAATTTATAAATATTTGCCTAGTTAAAATATTGTTTTTTTGTAATATAGTCTATTTGGCGCTAAAGCGCAACAACGAGGGTTTTCTAATATGGGATGCACTTAAAACCATAATTTTTCGGGTGCGTTATATCTAATATATAATCAGAGTTTAAGCTTATAATACACCCTAATTGTGCTTTAATTAGGCAATATAAATTTTATTTTTAACTAAGATAGTTTCTTGACTAACCAAAGAATTTTTTCTTTTACTGGTTTCCGGTGGG
>CAWUOF010000634.1:0-2675 GCA_963923765.1 uncultured bacterium
CGTCAGATGTGTATAAGAGACAGTCCCCCCTGCCCCCCATGTCTATCCCTCGTCATCACGCCGAATGGTTATCTCTAGTCGATGCATCTGGACCTTTTCTCAGTATGCAGGTACTTTTAAATGTCTTTCCCCAAGGCTTAGATGGACATAATAGCGAAGTTTTTGCCAACTTAAAACAAGCCTATCAAGAATGGCAAGATAATAATAACGATAATGCTATTCATCACGCTTGGATAGAATGGATATTACGAGAAACTCTCGAATTTTCCCCAGAAATACTATTAAATAACCAAGAAATTCCCGTTAACTTATCCCTGGAAATTAGGGAACATCAAGAAACTTTACATCCTGACTATATACTGGTAGAACCAGAAAATCATAAAAAACCTCGATTATTAATCCAAATAGTTCCCCCACAACAAAACTTAGAACAACCTTTTAAAGGTTCCCGTTGGGTAACATCACCCGCTATCAGAATGATGGAATTATTACGCCATACAGGAGTATGGTTAGGTTTAGTTACTAATGGGGAACATTGGATGTTAATTAATGCCCCACGTGGAGATGTGGAGTTATTTCCAGGGATAAAATATGATAATCAATCACCAACCATAAGTTATATATCCTGGTATGCTAATCTGTGGATAGAAGAAAAAATTACCCTCCGTTCCTTTTGTAGCTTATTAGGAAGCAGAAGATTTTTTGCTGTTGAAAATGACGAAACTTTAGAAGCTTTATTTATTAAAAGTGCCGACTCCCAGGAAGAAGTTACTAATCAATTAGGTTATCAAGTTAGGAAAGCTGTAGAAGTTTTAGTACAAAAAATAGATAAAATAGACCAAGATAGCGATCGAGAACTATTTAAAAACCTATCAGAATCAGAAATCTACCAAGCGGCCCTTTTTGTAATGATGCGGTTAGTATTTCTATTTTGTGCGGAAGAAAAGGAATTATTGTTATTAAAAAATCCCGTCTATGATGAATATTATGCTGTTTCTACTTTACGGGCAGAATTACGAGAAATAGCAGATAAATATGGAGAAGAAATATTAGAAAGAAGAAAAGATGCTTGGTATCGTTTATTAGCAACATTTCGGGCTATTTATAGCGGGATAGAACATGATTTATTAAGATTACCCGCTTACAGTGGCGATCTATTCAACCCGGATAAATTCCCTTTCCTAGAAGGTAGAAATTTAAACCAGAAAAAAAATATTGAAACTAATAAACCTTTACCCATAGATAACCGTACCATCTTACATTTATTAGAAGCTTTGCAAATATTACAAGTAAAAATACCAGGGGGAGGTAGTGAACCACGACGGTTATCATTTCGGGCATTAGATGTTGAACAAATAGGTTATGTTTACGAAGGTTTATTAGACCATACTGCAATACGGGCAATAACACCAGTTATAGGGTTAATAGGAACAAAAGATAAAGAACCAGAAGTAAGTTTAATTGAATTAGAAGAATATCGGGAAAAAGGCGAAAAAGAATTAATAAAATATCTCGAAAAAGTTACAGGTAAAACAACTAATAGCCTACAAAAAATAGTTAATAGTAATATTATCCCCAAACCAGAAACAAATCTGGCCTCACCACCCCTCGATCGCTATACAGAAAATAAAGCTATGATAGCTTGTAATAATGATTCCCAATTATGGGAAAGAATTAAGCCTTTTTATCCCTTAATTCGTAAAGATACCTTTGATTATCCTTTAATTATTCCTGCCCATAGCGTATATGTCACCCAAGGTAGTAATAGAAGAGAAACGGGAACCCACTACACCCCTAAAAGTTTAACGGAAGAAATAGTTAAATATACCCTAGAACCTTTAGCTTATCAAGGAGTAACAGTAGGGAAAAATAAAGCTGAATGGAAACTTAAATCAGCCGCAGAATTATTAAATTTAAAGATCTGCGATATGGCTATGGGTTCCGGAGCATTTTTAGTGCAAGTTTGCCGATATTTAGGAGAAAAATTAGTAGAAGCTTGGCAACAGATAGAAATAGCTAACCCTGGTAAAGTGGTAATTGCCCCAGAAGGAAAATTATCTAAATATCGCCTAGAAGAATGTTTAATACCAAAAACTACTGAAGAAAGATTAATTGTAGCTAAACGTATTATTGCCGAACGCTGTATTTATGGTGTAGATAAAAATCCATTAGCAGTGGAAATGGCGAAATTATCTTTATGGTTAGAAACTCTGCAAAAAGATAAACCTTTTACTTTTTTAAACCATGCTTTAAAACATGGTGATTCTTTAGTGGGAGTAACTTCAGAACAGTTAAGCTTTTGGAATTTAAATGTTAATGAAAAAAGCATACAATTACTTATAAAAATTGATAAAATTCGGAATCAGTTAGAACAAGTAATTGATTTGCGCTTAAAAATAGAAAATAAACTTGGTAATACTCCGCAAGACCACACAGAAAAGGCATATTTATTAACCCAAGCCAATGCGAAAATCAAAGATTTAAAAGATGCTGGTGATTTATTAGCAGCAAGTTATTTGACCAACCTATCAAATAAAGAAAAAGATTCTTTACGGGAAAGATTATTGTTGGTAGCTGAAGGCAAAAAAAATGTGGATAAACAAGATAGTGATTTATTACCTAATTTAGAAGAATTATCCCCTTTCCATTGGGAGTTAGAATTTCCAGAAGTGTTT
>CAWUOF010000635.1:0-2657 GCA_963923765.1 uncultured bacterium
CAATGTGACAGGGGCGGGTTTATTTATATTGTCTGTCAATCCTATAATTTGTCGAAAAACCCGCCCCTACAGGAATTGTGTAATTGTATATTAAATTATCCCCAAAAAAATCAGAATTGTAGGGGCGGGTTATTCGATAAGATAAGATATCAACAAATCACCATCATAAACCCGCCCCCACACCACAGATCAATTGGATCCCTAAGACAAAAAACCGGGTGTTTTCAAAAAACCCGGTTTCTGAGGATGTTTTACCAGTTTTTATTTTAATTTACCATTATTTATTTCCTGATAAAAATTCACCACCAAGACACCAAAAAAACCAAGAATATATCAATATCCCATATCAGCTTCACTGCCTTTGAGTTTATTTTTAGCCTTAGCTGCGCTACGTTTTAGGGCTTGTAAACGTGCTTCATAACGACTGCGTTGCCGTCGTCCAGGTGTTTGTTCAATTAAAGTTTTTAACGCACTACCCAAGCTTTTATATGCATTAGGGACAGAATAACCAAAGCGTGTAGCCAGGGCGATCGCTTTTTCATCTGCTTCTGTACATTCTTTTAAAACTTTTTCCCCATTATTTTTTTGATAAAGTCGCCAGCCTGCTGCCCCACATAAAGCTAAAGCTAACAACAACAATAAACCATCTTGTACCCACAATTCTCCCACAGCACCACCTAAGCCTATAGCTAGGGCTGCCATTTCCCAGCCTTCCCGACTGATAGTATCATTTTGAATTCTGGCGACTTCATGCCAAAACATTAAATTGCGCTGATCCATTGCCAATAGTTCCCAGCGTACCAAGTCTATTTGAATTTCTACTTGATCTTTGCCAATTTCTTCGCTACGAATTAGGGGCGGATTAATTTCTGTCGTTTTTTCTACTGTCACCCAACTCTGCAATTCTGGGGGCAATAAGCCTTTTAAACGGCGGAGTTCAGCCATTTCTGCTTTGGCGGTGGAGGTTGTATAAGATGTCATAGATCCAACCGAAAATTTTAAATACTATTGTGATACTACTAACCCTAGATTAACTTGCGATCGCTACTTCATAAAAGGCCACATAAAATAAAGCAAAAAAACCTTTTATCTCTACTCAATACAAATAAAACTTAATAAACAATCTCCCAATTTTTTTAGTACCTTAACTAATCAGGTACAAAAAACTGAGAGAAAAATTGCATATTAAGGTGATAAATCAAACTCCCCAGGCCGGACTCGAACCAGCGACCAATCGGTTAACAGCCGACCGCTCTACCACTGAGCTACTGAGGAATGTTTTGTTTCCTTTCGTAACAGTTTTATATCTTAGTTTATACACCAAGAGCTTGTCAATAGCTTTAGCAAGATTTTTTTAAAAAAATTTGGAAAAAATATTTACGAGTTTTTTAGTCCAAGCCCATCCGCATTTGGGCCAGTCGTTGGCGAGCGGTGGCATCTAAGGAATTGACTAAAAAACGGCTAGATGAAGATTTTTTAGGTTTATGTTTTTGGCGAATACGACGGCTACTATTTTCTATTTCTGCGACTAACTGGTGGGCTGACATCCATTCGGCGCCATACCCGACTACTGTTAATTGTTGAGCGCGATCGGAGGTAGCCACTATTAGCCTTTGTTGAAATTTTCGTACATCATAGCGAAACATGGCACAAGTTTTTTCTATATAACTATCTGCGGTTTGGCCAAAATCTGTATAGTGGACTGATAAATTTTCTGTAATTGTTTGGGCTTTACTAGGGGTATCGCGATATTGGGCATCAAACACTATCCGGGTATCAAATCCTTGAAAAGCACTATAGTTAAGCAAAAGTTCAATTAACTGATATCGCGATGCTTCTAAGCCATCGCGATCGCGTATTTGGCCTAATTTTGGCCATACTCCGATAATATTATAGCCGTCTACTAGCAGGACAGCCTCTAATGATGATGAGCTTGGCATTTTTAGATTACAGGATAGATGACTGGTTTATTTGACAAGCAGGCAATCCTACTTAGTTATTACACTTTTATCGGTTATATTCCATGCGATCGTCAAGGTTTTTCTTTCCGTTCACTTGGAAATTGGCTGTATATTACCCCGTTTTCTACCAGGTTTTCCGGCCATTTTTTTTATAATTTAACTTTTATTTTACTTTTTTATTGCTTCTTATGTTACATTTATAAAAAAACTTATAAAAAATAATAAGTATAAATTAACTATTGTTCGATCGTTTTTCAGTTAAGCTATTTAACATTCATATAACAATATTTTTCCGAAAAAATACATCACCAAATTATATATTTTATTATATTAGTATAAACCTAGACTATTTCCCCTGTATTTTAGTGTTACCTAATATTGGAAAATGTTGGGAAATGTCTATTGTTTAATAGTTGTTGTGGCAGTAAATTGTGAATATTATCTTGTAAAAATACAATAAAAGTATTTTTAGACTAGCTAAAAATGCAAAAACTCTATAATTTAATTAAAGTGTTAGTGCATTAAAAAAAAAGATAATGAATGCCACTTTGGAGAAATTTATGAATAATTTTACGCCTGAACTAAAGCAAAAAATTCGGCAATTGCTGACAGAATGTGGCCAAGAAGCTAAACAGCTTGGTAGTAAAGAATTTCAAATTTATGAAAAAGGCCCAGATGATTACGTAACTAGCGTTG
>CAWUOF010000636.1:0-2630 GCA_963923765.1 uncultured bacterium
CAAAGTTTCGTGATTTTCTGTCGCAAAACCAATTGGCATAAATACTACCGCAGTAGCACCTAATTCAATTAAATTACTAGCAGCTAATTTCGCATCAGGTTGCGTCCATTCTATCAAAGGCGTATCGTGATTTAACCAGCCAACAGAAATTAAAGGATAACGATTAATTAAACGTTCCCGCACCCGCTCATACAAAGCTTGACTTTCATCAATACCTGATGTAAAACCTTTAGCTTTGTGAGGGCATCCATGATTCATTAAAACTATACCAATTTGTGATGGTAAATGTGCCACAATTAAATCATGTTTGATTTTGTCCTCCACCAAACGCGCTATTAAATCAATATAAGCAGGTTCGTTATAAAAAGATGGAATATAACGCTGATTTTTTAGCCAATTTTCTTTACCATCGGCTAATTTAACTAAGGCTTTATTTACCTGCTCAACAGCAATACCACTGGTAAAAATAGAATCTACCACCAACAAGGGATAAATTAACAATTTATCAAAGCCTTCGGCTTTAATTTGAGTTAACACTTGTTCGGGTAAAAAAGGCGCACAAAAGTTAAAAGCTTTAAAAACTTTAACTTTATTACCCCATTTGGCTTGTAAATGTTTTTCAATTCCCGCCCTTTGGTGTTCAAAAATATGATTATGGGGGGAAATAAAATCATTATGTTGATGACTCCATTCGTGCAAGTCAAAAATTGCGAGAATTTTGGCTAAAGGTGGATAGATCCAAGTAGGAACTGGTGCGAATTTAGCGGTAAGTAAATTTAAAGCTTGTTCGTTGTAATTAGCAAAATCTTCGTAACTTTCTACTTCACCATAACCCATGAGTAAAACTGCTACCCGGTCTTTATTGTTAGAGTTATGATCTATGCTTTCCTGTTCTATTTTTTCTGGGGTGATAACCATTTCTTACTCCTGCAATTTCACGATATTTTCAGCGAAAGTTTTCAGTGAAAGTTTTCAGTAAAAGTTTTCAGCGAAAAGGGCGAAGCGAAGACCTGGCTTGATTTAGCATTATGGTCATACCATAACTCCGCCTAATATATGGTATGATTTTAGCATCCCCTCCCCCCAGATAGGATATATTTATTAAGATTTAATTATGTGGCGATCGCCAACTATAAGAAAAATATGGATATAGCGCCCAAAAAATTAACCATAATAATTTGTCCCGGAATGCACGATACTCAGCTAACAGCAAATTTTTTAGCCCGGTTATGGAATAATTGGCGAGATTTATATAAAGCCGGAAAAATAATTATTATTCCCAATAATAATTATCCAGTTTATTCACCTATTCATATTTGGGATTTTTTGACAAAATCAGGTGTAAAAATATCCCAAGAATTAATATTTATTGCTTTTAGTGCGGGAGTAGTAGGGGGAATAGGTGCAGCTTTAATTTGGCAACAGATGGGAGGTAAAGTAAAAGCTTTTATTGCTGTGGATGGATGGGGAATGATATTAGCGGGAAATTTTCCAATACATCGGATAAGCCATGATTATTTTACTCATTGGAGTTCGGCCTTATTAGGGGGTGATGGTGATAGCTTTTATGCCGATCGCGAGGTAGATCATTTAACTTTATGGACTTCACCTCAAACCGTCAAAGGTTGGCAAATTCAAAAAAATCCTGATAATAGGGATAAGAAAATATATATAACTGCGGCTGAATTTATTTTAAATTTACTTAATTTTTATGGTAAAATTTAAATAAAATTTTATACTTTATCTAACTTTAAAATATAGCTAATTCCCTTAAATAAATTAAAAATATAAATCATAAAAATATTAATTTCTAGTTATATTACCTGTTATTAGTTTATTTTACTCTATGGAAATGTCCTATATACACAAACATTTCTCCTCTTTCTAAGCCCTTTACCAAATTTTCTTATGATTTTTAAGATAATTTTACATTAATTACATAAATTATAAATTAATATAAGAATATAAGATTCAAACCAAAATTTTTTAGTTTACAAATTGTAAAATGTTGCCAGTAAATATTAACAAAATGTAATATGTATATGTACAATAATATCTATTATAACATCTGCTTAACTAGTACTGTAATATTGCAGATATTAAGTTGTGCTAATTCTGTTACATCGCAAATAGTACCTGATGCCAGTTTACCTAATAAATCAAGTGTGATACCACAAGGAAATATTAATTTTTTGGAAGGAGGCACACAAACAGGTAATAATTTATTTCATAGTTTTAAAGAATTTTCTGTGCCGACGGGCAGCACAGCTTATTTTAACAATTCCGTAGATATTCAAAATATTTTTACTAGAGTAACTGGTAATTCTATTACTAACATTGATGGCTTATTAAAAGCCAATGGTAGCGCTAATTTATTTCTCCTCAATCCCAATGGGATAATTTTTGGAAAAAACGCCCAATTAAACATCGGCGGTTCATTTATTGCCACTACTGCTAATAGTTTTAAATTTGGTAACTTGGGAGAATTTAGCGCTATTAATCCTGGGGCACCACCTTTATTAACAATAAATGTACCTATAGGTTTACAATTTGGTACAAATCCGGGTAAAATTGTGGTACAAGGTACAGGAAATAACCTAAAAATAGATGATTCCTATCCCCAAACAGAT
>CAWUOF010000637.1:0-2619 GCA_963923765.1 uncultured bacterium
GCAGCGTCAGATGTGTATAAGAGACAGCCCCTGCCCCCCCTCTCCCCTGCCCTATTTCCCTTCTTTTCCATACTTATCTCTACATATCATCAGAATACGTTGATCATTATTACTAATGTTTCTAATAGCATAAAATTTTCTTAATTCCACTGAATAAGGATGAGTAGTTCCCTCAAAACTATCAATAATTGTCATATTTATAACTGTATTTTTGACAATCCCATAAAAACAATTAAACTCAGATTTAGGCATATAAGCCGCTCCTATCACTTTATCACTCTTAATTTCAAATACTATATATCCTTTACCAATTTGTTCGGGTTCTGATGTCTCACCATACAGATAAATACCATCTATTAAAACCGGGTTTTTCTCCTTAATAAAACCTTTTGATATTGGTAAGGATAAATTTATCCCTATTCCCTGTTTCTCCAGATTATTTGCTAAGGCTAATAACCTATAAGTTATTAATCCAGTAATGAAAATTAATATCATCCCCAAATTTAACATTAATTTTCTAGCAATATATTTATAATTGTGGTGTTTAATATTTTTACCAGTTGCAAAATCTTCTGGTTCTTTCCTTGTATCTACATTTTCTAAATACTTAAAAAGCGCTGATTTCATAACCTTTACCTCTGACAGAGATTAGAATAAAAGCGCCACTGATGGTATCTAATAATTTAGAAATTTAGCATCAATAATTATTAATAATAAGTAATAAAATCGCATTACCGCTAACTTATAAATCTTGATAAACTAATTAAGTTTGTTACCGGATAATGCCCTTTAATATTCTGTGATATTTTAAAATCAGGAATCTGTTAACAAAAACATAACAGATTCCTGGGAGCGATAAGGAATTTTTAGTTACTTTTTATCTGATTTTAACTGGTTTTAACAGTTAAATTTTAGTAATTAAAATCCCTTAACTAGCGATAATATATTCGCGAACTTTTGCCCAACGATGGCGCAGATGCGCGAGGGCTTGATGTTCGAGTTGTCGCACTCGTTCCCGACTTAGTTTCATACACTGCCCCACTTTAGCTAAAGATAGTTGATGCCCATCTTTTAGCCCAAAGCGTAGAATAATAACTTCTCGTTGTTGAGTAGTTAATTCTGCTAATAAATTATCTAAGTCCGATCGCAGCATTTCTTGAATAATGAAATCTTCCGGTGAAGAATTTTCATCGGCAAGAATATCTTGTAAATCAGTATCCTGATTATCTCCTATACGTAAATCTAAAGAAATTGGATGACGTGCTAATAGCAGATAATCTCGAATTTGAGATGATTCTAAGCCTAATATATTAGCAATTTCTGATGGAGTAGCAGCACGACCTAATTTTTGACTTAATTCCCGTTGTACACGCTTAATTTTATTAAGTTTTTCAGTGATATGAATTGGCAGCCGAATAGTACGAGATTGTTGCGCGATCGCCCTTGTAATAGCTTGACGAATCCACCAATAAGCATAAGTAGAAAATTTAAAACCTCGCATTGGGTCAAATTTTTCTACACCCCTTTCTAGCCCTAAAGTTCCTTCTTGGATTAAATCCAAAAATTCCATATAACGCTTTTGGTATTTCTTCGCGATCGCTACTACTAGACGCAAATTTGCCTCTATCATCTTTTTCTTAGATCGTTGCCCTATTCGTATTAACCGATCTAATTCCGCTTCGCTGAGATTCGCCTCCGCTGCCCATTCCGCCTTCGTTGGTAGGCGATCGAGTTTACTTGTCAATGCTTTATTTATTTCCAGCAGCTTCATCATTTGCTGTATATTTTTGCCATAGACAATCTCTTCCTCATGAGTCAGTAGCGGCACACGCCCAATCTCATGTAGATAGTTTCGCACCGTATCGCTGGAATTACTTAATTGAGCGCCCGTGCGTGTGGTTTTCTTAGTTTTCTTTTCAGTGTTAGCAATGGGCATGATATGACTGTGAGTTCCTTAAAAGATTGCAAAACAGGTATTAGCCGTCTGCTACAGACGGGTTGATCTATGTGCTGGAGGAGCGCTACTGTCTTTCCCCATTAACAGCTATGGATAAATAGCTTTTTTACTTGGGTTAATATGTCTAGCTGTCATTGTTTTAATGTTTAGATGCCAAGTGTAAATACCAACAGGCTGCTGCTGGGGGGACTGTGACAAAAACCTAATAACTCGTAATCAGTATGAGTTCATTTTCAAATAGTACTACAAAATTTAGACGGTAGTAAAGAGTAAAGGGTTCAATTTCAGGACAAAAAATCTGTATATTTCCTTAAGATTTTCTGTATTATCTTGAGTTACTCATTACTGGCTCACTCTGGCCAAGTTTTTCCGGCTTTCGTCTATATATATATAATTATAAAGAACTTTTTTAGTAGTGGCTATAGGTAAAAATCGCGATCGCCGAAATTTAATAAGTAGTACTTTCACATCAAATTTAATTTGATAGAAAATTAATCAAAAAAACTAACAACAAATAAGCGGGTATATCTCAAAATAGCACCCAAACCAGCCAACTACCTAATATTTAATTTATCAAGGTTCCTAATTCTAAATTCTAAATTCTAAATTCTAAATAAATTAGTAATTAATCGATAAGACAGCTGTCTCTTATACACATCTGA
>CAWUOF010000638.1:0-2593 GCA_963923765.1 uncultured bacterium
ACACCGAGAAAGGAGAAAAATGAAATTTGGTGTAAATGGTACTGACAACAACAAACAAGAAAAAACTGTAAGCACCAAGTATTAATGATTCTTTCATAATTTAGAAAGCCAACCTTTTCTAAGTTTCAAATAAAACTCTGGGGAATTACGATTATTAAATTCTGGACTATGAGGCGATCGCACCCAGTTACGCGGCCAATGGGCTTCTTTATGGTGGCGATCGCATAGTGGGAAAATATGAACTCCTGGAATTTCCCGCCCAGCAATCAAACCTTCTTTATCCCGATAAACAGCATGATGAGATTCTGTGGCTTTTTCTTGACAACCAGGATAACAACATTTTCCCCCAGATAAAGCTCGACATTGACGAGAAATATTAGCCCAATTTTCTGCATATCTCTGGTTATATTCTTGCATTTTTAGCCTCTTCAACTAAATCATAAATATCGGCTGTACTAGAGATATTTTCATCATTTTCTTCTGAAAAACAATATTCCCCAGGAGTAGGCATATTTGCAATAAAAGCAGACTTGCCAGGATATTTAATCAAGCCATAAAACCTAGCATTAGGGTTAGTATCGGCAGCTAATTGCCTAGCTAAAACCTGCTCCCTTAATAAAGATTTAGCCGAAGCAGTAGGGACAATCTCATCGATTCCTTTTAAAGCATTTTCTCTTAAATAAAAACAGGCAGCATTTCTTAAATTAGCTTTTTCCAATCGATAAGCTTTGCAGCCTGGATTTTGACCGATCGCTATTACAGAAATATTGGAACTTCTAGCAAGTCGCCAAGCCGAGCGAATTGGAGCCGCAGCTTCTTCTCCAAATTCGGCACAAAGTTCTTCAAATTCATCAACTATATAGATTCTTTTTCTGTGGGGTTTAACTTCTCTACCAGATAACTTTTCCCTAGCATCATTAGATAGACGAGAACGCACATCAGCATCTAATTGCCTTAACCCATCGATCGCCGACGGGTAACTATTACCCATATCATCAGTTAAATTATCAAAACCAATAAACTGCGGCTGTATTTCCTCACCATCTAAAATCCATTGAGAATGGGGAAACTTTGGATCTATAATCACTACCTCTACATCTGCACCCATAATAGATTTAATTGCCCCAACAAAGTTAGCAATTAAAGTAGATTTTCCCGCCCCAGTATCACCATTAACAAAAGCGTGAATAGTATTAGAACAAGCTTCTTTAAACCAGCCAATATTAGGCTCGATAATTTTAATTTTCTTAGAATTAGATGCTTTAGTTTTCTCAGAAGCGATCGATAGATCTATCCGAATACAACCAGCTTCTATTTCCATTGCTGGTAAAGTAGATAATCCTAATCTTAATTGAATTTCCTCTACAACTTCTTTAACCTTTTTTACCCTTACTTCTTGACGTGGCACCACCCATATTAAATCCATGCCTGGTAAAGCATGAGAGTCTTTATAATCAACTGCTATATCATATTCAATAAAAACATCAATAACTTGGGCTGCTACCCACTCTACTCTACTAGTTCCCTTGGGATATTTAATCGCATTTAATTCTATTATTTTAGATATTAATTGAGAATTTTCTTTCTGCAATAAACCTAATTCAAAATCATATTCTTCTTGTTTTTGTTGCCAAGCTAAATCAAATTCTTTTTGAATATTTTGTAATTGTTCCTGAAAACGTTGCTCTGCAAAATTAATTTTATTTTCTAAATTTTCCCATTCAGTAGCGATCGCTTCTCTTTCTTGAGATAAATAATCTTTTTCTTTAGTTAAAATAATTGCGTTAGCTTGCTGCTCAGTTTTCCATTTTTTAGGTGAAGTTTCAATTAGAAAAACAATCCCAGCAACCACACCACCGCAACGAATAAAAAAAGCTGGAAACCGATACTTGTCGCGCCAACTATAAGATAGCAGCGTTAAGCAAGAAACAATTCCCAGCAAATAAATTAAACGTCGGTTCATAGTTTTAGTAAGATACCTAAAACACATCCTAAAGCAATGCAAACTAAAACAAAATGCAAGTATTTCTTTTCAGGATTTAGAGCAACTAAAACAGACGCAGTAATAAAGGTTAAAATTCCAATTGTCCAGTTACTCTCATATCGATACTGCTTATAAAAATAACCAATCAATTGAGAAAAGCTGCTGTAAAGTTGAACCAGTACAAAACCTAAAATTGTTAATCTAAGATTTTGCATTTATTCTCCCTTCTAAAGTTAATTGAGATCTACGCTGCAACAAAGCGGTTCTTGCTTCTGATAAACCAAGGTCTAAATTTTCTATCTTTAATTGGAGTAAAGATTTTTGGATCTGTTGCTCTCGTTTAGCAGCAATTAATTTATCATTCTCCATATTGACTTTTGTTCCTTCAATTTGAGTTTTGATATTTTCAGCAACAAGCTGTAAACGTTTTTGTTGAAGTTTCTCACGTTCGATCGATACTCCAATATGAGCAGTATCTAATTTTAAAAGGGCTGATTCTATCCCAACAGATTTAGTTTGAGCATCAATTTGAGCTATTCTTTCTTCATGTCTCATTCCAGTAAGTTTATGTTGACGAATCCTAGCCTTAATTAATTCAGATTCTTGATT
>CAWUOF010000639.1:0-2592 GCA_963923765.1 uncultured bacterium
TTCTTCTAAGTTATTTGTTTCTAATAATTTTCCGATTTGAAATAATTGTTGCTTTAGAGGATTAACTCCTTGAGTTTGTAGAAAAATTCTAACTAAATTAGGGTCGGGATATTCGGTGATTCTTCCGATAGGTGGATAGGCACATAATATATACTTATACCAATCAGCAAATAATTGTTCTTGTCGAGATTCTATATCATTTCTTCCCCGATTATATTGTTTTTGCAGTTGGTTAATTTCCAAAAGTAACCCAGCCAGTTTTTCCGGTAAAGAAATTTGATAATTATTTTGTTGTTTTTGACTGTTATTTTGATTATTTTCTTTAATTTGTTTATCTTTAATTTGTTCAATTATCCACACGGAATCTGCTTTGGTGGCTGTAAATGCTTTTTCATGGCGAGCATCCTGAAGTTTTAATTCTAAATCTGTTTGCTCATCCTCTAAATTTGTGGCTAATTGTAATGCTTCTAATATATTTTCTAGGGTTCTTTTGTCTATTTTGGTATTACTAGCTATTTCCGGAGCTACCTCCGCCGCTAGGTAACTGGAAAGCGCCTCTGTCCCACTGTTAGCTAGTACTACTTTAGTTATATCTAAACCAGTTTTATTATCCTTTGGAGGCGTTTTTGGTTGAAATTGCAATCTGCCATAACATATAATCTGAACCTCAGTAGATTTAGTCTCTTCTGGATTGTATATTTGTTTAAATTCTTCTTTGGTAATTTTCCATTGCAATTTTTCGATAAAATTACCTATACTTTCCTCTATACTAAATGGTTTATTCTGGGGGATTAATTGGGTTTTTAATTGATTTAAATAAATATTTATTATGTCATATTTTTTATTACTATACCAGCCAAAAATGTCATAGCTTAAATTTTTATTAACTTCTTTATTGTCTGAGTCATAACAGCCAAAAACACTATAACAATTAGGATAAAAAGCCGCAAATGTTGCCTCCCCATAACCAACCGCCGTTAGAGAATTTCCCCAATATTCGCCATTAGACTGTTTTAGCCAATCTGCTAAGGAAAATTGACGACCTAAATAACGGAAAGGTTGATATTTTTTATCGTTTATATTAGCAGTAGCCATAGGAATAGTTACGCTGTTAGCTGTTTCCCCTATGCTCCAAAGATAATCACTTTCAACAATCCAAATATTTTCGTTTTTCCATGTATTATTGCTTTGTTTACGTTTTCTAATTACTAACCAACGATTAGGTACTGTAGGAAATTCTAAACTACCATTATCTTGAGTAATTCCCTTGCTTAGGGTTGTGGGTAATTCCCAGTGGAGGTGCATTCCAGCAGGTAAATATAAATTTTGATTTTGAAAAGGAGCAGGTATCAATACTTCACTAATATTCCCAAAATTTCGATTAACATCTCTAGTGCCATCAAAGTAGGGAAGACGATTAAAATTTGCCATCGTTTCAACAACGTTTCTTGCTTCCTTAAGATACAGAGCATTAATATGAATAGGAATGAAAACTAATGGGTTAGACATTATAATTTTTCTGCTGTTATTATTAGTTATTTGTTTTGAAAATAGATAGGAAGATACTGCTAAATATGTAATTATTAATTACATTTTGGCAGGCATTGCCTATTATATCCACTACCAACATATAGGGTAGTAGTGGAAAAAGAAAAAAGTTAATAGATTATTTTTACTGTTTTTTTCTAGCCAAAATCCGGCTGTATTTTTGTGTTTTTATTCCCAGGTTTTATCATGTTTACTCCCATTATTTACTATACACGAAATATTTGATTTTTAGTTGAAAATTTACATATTTTAACAATTAGTAAATAAGCCGCAAAAATATATAAATTTATTTAAATAATTACGTTTATTTTGTAATTATTATGATATTGTAAAAGAGTCAAAGTTTGTACAATAGGGAAATTCAAAGTTTATGACAACCTCAACCCCCGATGTATATTTAGGTGTGCAAATAGAAATCAATAACCAAGTTGTAGATTTAATTCCACAGACACCGATAAATCAAATCAAAGAGAAGGGTTTTAAGTTAAAATTAGCATCACCCGTAAATCTGGGAACATTGAAACAGGCTCTACCATCAATATTGAATGGTTTAGGAATTGATAAGAATAAAAGGGTTATAATGGATGAAAAAGGCGAAATAAAACCAACCAATGTGACGTTAATCGATAATATTGTAAACAAGGTGGTTAATGCTGATTTGACAATTAATGCTTTTGCAATTGACCAGCCTCCTACTAATGAAAATAATTCATCGAACACAGACACAACTATTAATTTCAAAGGTTGCAAATATGTGTTTATAGCATCTGCAACTTGGCAAGATCAAAAAGATCAAAAAACAGATAAACAAAATACAAAAAATGTTACCCAAACAGAACCACCTGATTTCTTTAAATTAAAGGGCATAATAGTTGGTGTAACCCAGGGTTATGAAGACAAGGACGCTGCTGA
Organism: uncultured bacterium; assembly: GCA_963923765.1. Lineage (GTDB taxonomy): Bacteria > Cyanobacteriota > Cyanobacteriia > Cyanobacteriales > CAWUOF01 > CAWUOF01. The sequence goes on from CAWUOF010000639.1 coordinate 2,461, forward strand.
CAATTTCTTAAAAATAGCGTCACAAATGAATACAACTAAACAAATTGCCCCTGCTGATGATAAAGGTACGGCTAAAATAGAACCAGCAAAATCTGATAAAACATCATCAACTTAGTTCAGTAAGAGTTGAGT
>CAWUOF010000640.1:0-2584 GCA_963923765.1 uncultured bacterium
GTATAAGAGACAGGTATTAATTGGTTGCGCTTAATTCCAGATATTAATTATCAGCCAGCAGAAATTGTGCCCCAGAAAAATCCTCTAACTAAACGCCCCTTAGATTTAAGTTTTAGTGTACTGAAAAGCGTTTCACCATGTCATATAGAATACTTACAAAATATGAATGTAGGCGCTTCCATGTCAATATTTATTCTTAAAAATGATAACCTATGGGGTTTAATAGCTTGTCATCATAATTATGTTAAATATATTTCCTATGAAGTGCGAAAAGCTTGCGAATTTATTGGGCAAGTAATGTCTTTAGAAATTGTTTCTAAAGAAGAAAATGAAGATTACGAATACAGAATAAAAAAATCAGTGATAACCAAACTGATTGAATACATGACTAATGAAAAACATTTCATTCATGGTTTATATAAATATCAACCTAATTTACTAAATATAGCAAATGCTCAAGGTGCAATAATATATTTAAGTGGGAATTATATTACTATTGGTCAACCTCCGGAATAAAAAGAAATAAATGGCTTAATTAAATGGTTAGAAGATAATTTTGAAGTTATAATTATTTCGACAAATTTTCTAGCTAATTTATATAAAGATGCTGATAAATTTAAGGATATAGCTAGTGGTTTATTAGCTATTTCTATTTCCCAGTCAGAACATAATTATATTATATGGTTTCGTCCAGAAGTTATTCAAACAGTAAATTGGGCAGGAAATCCGGAAGAAGTGGTAAATACTGAAAATTTGCGCTTATCGCCACGTAAATCTTTTGAGTTGTGGAAAGAAACGGTAAAATTAAAATCTTTACCCTGGAAACAGTGCTTGATGCAGCTTTAGAATTGCGAAATGCAATTATTAGTATTGTTTTGAAAAAGGCTGATGAATTGGCAAAATTAAATACAGCGTTGCAGGAGTCAGAAGTAAGAGAAAGAGAAAAGGCTAATCAGTTAGAAAAAAATTTGCATGAGCTTCAGCGTATGTAAGCACAATTAATTCAAAGCGAGAAGATGTTATCTTTAGGTCAAATGGTGGCGGGAGTTGTTTATGAAATTAATAATCCGGTTAACTTTATTTACGGAAATATAAATCATGCAGATAACTATAGTGAAGATTTGATAGATTTGTTAAATATCTATGGTAAATATTATCCGCAAGCAGTACCAGAAATTCAAGAGGCGATCGAAGAAAAAGATATTGAATTTCTGAAAGAAGATTTACCAAAACTCTTAAAATCTATATTGGGGTGAAATTCAAGATTTAGTGCAGTCTCTACGGAATTTTGACCGACTAGATGAGTCAGAAATGAAGGCGGTTAATATTCACGATGGGTTAGATAGTAATTTACTAATTTTAAGTAATCGTTTAAAAGATAAGCCAGAATATCCAGCAGGTGATTAAAAAATACGGTGATTTGCCATTGGTGGAATGTTATGCGGCTCAACTTAATCAGGTGTTTATGAATATTATTACTAATGCTATTGATGCATTAGAAAACTACAATAATCAACGTACACCAGCAGAAATTAAAGCGAATCCAGCTAAGATTGTTATTCGTACTGAAGTTTTAAATAAAGAAGAAAATCAGGCGATTTTGATTGGAATTGCTGATAATGGACTAGGGATGAGTGAAGAAGTTAAATCAAGACTATTTAAACCAATGTATATGCTGCCAGAAAATGGAAACAATAAGGGTATTGGGTTAAATATTAGTTATCAAATTGTGGTGGAAAAACATAGGGGTAATTTGCGATGTATTTCTGAGTTACAACAGGGAACAGAATTTTTACTTGAAATTCCTGTTAATTATATTAGGGAACAGTAATTTTAAGGCTTTTACCGCTAATTGCTATGGCAATATAGCGGTAGATTTCTAATAATTCAAGACGGGAGGTTTATTTTGCCGCTTTGAGTAGTTTTCTCACTTGTAGATCTAACTTGAGGCGATCGCCATTTTCCGAAGTGCGATACACCCAGCTTTCTTTTTCACTTTTTACAACTACTTCCCAGCCAAATATTTCAGCTTGGGAACATATTACTGTATTTTCGGGTAAACCTAAACAAGTATCTGACCAAACTCGCTTTTCAGCATTGACAATAGAGATATTTTCTGATACTCCCAACTGGGATAAATTGTTTAACACAGCTTTGGTAACTGATGCGGGCAAAGTATTATAGTTAGGTAAAAAATTCCAGAAGGAAATATTTTTATAAGAGCGATTTACTCCAACGCTACAATATAATATCCCAGTAATCACTAAGGACAAAAAAAATCTATGCATTTGGATATAATTTTTTTCATCAATCGCTTCGGGGGAGCGATTTGGGACTATATTTTGCATAATCAATCTCCCGCTCAACTGCTGTATTTTTAAATAGCTAAATTGTCCAGCTAAATTGTCCACCCCGATGTTTAAAAATTCCTGCTGGGTTAAAATTTTTTTGTTAAAATATAACTTTGATAAAATAACTAAATGTATTAGTTTTTATCTTTTAATTATTTCGATCGTAGCAATTTCTTCCTAAGATCGAATCCGAGAATATATCTAATAATTCCTGAATTTACGCTTTTTTTAGC
>CAWUOF010000641.1:0-2577 GCA_963923765.1 uncultured bacterium
TATAGTTATTACCAGCAATTACAACCCTATGCCCCACCATTAAACAATTCCAGAATTTGGCGACAAAAGTGTTTTAACTTTTCCCTCATTATCTCATCAGGCTGAGTCACACCCACAAAACACCATGATTCAATAGTAGAAAAACGCCACTGTTGACCTTGATGATCATAACCGGCTGTTTCCACCCCAATACAAGATTTGTGGCCATCAAAAGGATCTTCATAAAAACGAATTTGTACCAAAATACTGCGGCATTGAAATAAACGACTTTTACCAGGAAAATGAAAACCAATATCAATAGAATCAGGATCAACTAATTTCCGAGTTTCGGGGTCATTTGTCCAGGGTTTTAAATCCGCCCGAATATCAGGAAACTCTGACTTAAATAAATTTACGGTGGCAGCAATTTGGCTGGCAAGTCGAAAGTTAGTGGTTTTTTCAGATGCATTCATATTTATTCACTCTTAAAATTTGGCAATTGTAAAGTTGATATTCAGAATAGCCTGACTATTGCCTAGACTATGATTCAATAGTTTTTAAAGGAGTTTAAAGCAATGGCTACACCCTGTCACATTATTGTAGAAGGCAATCCAGCGATCGTGTATGCGAGTAGAAACGGCAGTCCAGAAAAATTTCTGCCTATCCTGAATCGATTTTTAGATAAATTTTGGCAGGAAAGAGAAACCGCCGGTGAGTACCATGATACCCCCGAATGTTTGGTTGCTCAGATTGTCGTCCGTTTTGGGTTCGAGATTTGTGAAGATGATTTCTCTAACTTAAAAGTTGGCATTAAATACGACCCCAATGTGGAATACCTCTACCACATCCACACCGATCGCTTTGTTACTGTTTGGGTACCAAAAGCAGAATATCGACAAAATCCGCACTTGGGCCTACAAGCCTGTTATCAGGAATCAGTAGTACCAGTTTAATTGTTTTTCCAGCCGAAACCGGGTAAAACCCAAAAACCTATCCTTTAATTAACTATATCTCTAGGCAGAAACCCGGTTTCTGGCATAAAAAAACAACATAATACATTACTTATTAACTCCCCAAAAACTGAAACTAGATGCATCTCATATTTATAAATAACCTTTGTTACACTTCGCTAAAATAGCCTACTCCCCAAAAATATAAATATTTCTCTGGTTAAATTTGTCTAGTTAAAATATTATTTTTTGCTATTACAAAAATATAACCAACTACTACCACCTTTACTAAATATGTCCAAAATATTAATCAATCAATTTTACACTAACCTAGATAATCTCATTCAATATGGCGGTTCTCGCAAAGAAACAGCTATTCGTACCGCTTTTCAAAACCTGTTAAACGAATATTGCAAAAACAAAAACTTTCTTCTTGTCCCTGAATTAGACTATCGAACTGTTAACGGAAAAACAGTTAACCCAGATGGCACTATTAAAGATGCCATTCGTTTAGACTATGGCTACTGGGAAAGTAAAGATGAATATGACAATTTAGACAAAGAAATTGAAAAAAAATTAGCTAAAGGTTATCCTAACGATAATATTCTCTTTGAAGACTCCCAAACTGCCGTTTTAATCCAAAAAGGTCAGGAAGTAATGCGGGTTCCTGTCCGAGATGAAGAAAAATTAGACGCTATTCTTAATGCTTTTCTTAACTATACCCGCCCAGAAGTAAAAGATTTTCGCGAAGCTATAGAAGCTTTTCAAGCAGATTTACCCATTATTTTAGATACTCTGCGAAATATGATTGATACCCAATCAGTCAATAACCCAAAATTTCAACAGGCTAGAAATAATTTTTGGAAAACTTGTAAAGATTCAATTCACCCGGAAATTAGTTTAGAAGATATCCGGGAAATGATTATTCAACATATTTTAACTGAAGATATTTTTATTAGTATATTTAATCAATCCCAATTTCACCGAGAAAATAACATTGCCCGTCAATTACAAGAAGTAATAGAAACCTTTTTTACAGGTCCGACTAAACGTAATACTTTAAGTACTATTGAACGTTATTATGCTGTCATTCGTCGTACTGCTGCTAGTATTTATAATCATCACGAAAAACAAAAGTTTTTAAAAGCTGTTTATGAGAATTTTTATAAAGCCTATAATCCTAAAGCAGCAGATAGATTAGGAATAGTTTATACTCCTAATGAAATAGTTAGGTTTATGATTGAAAGTACAGATTATTTATTACATCAACATTTTGGAAAAATTCTCGCAGATAAAGATGTGGAAATATTAGATCCAGCAACGGGAACAGGTACTTTTATTACAGAATTAATCGAATATTTACCTAAAAATAAGTTAAATTATAAGTATCTTAATGAAATTCATTGTAATGAAATCGCAATTTTACCCTATTATATTGCTAATTTAAATATTGAATTTACCTATCAGCAGAAAATGGGGGAATATAAAGAGTTTACTAATATTTGTTTGGTGGATACTTTAGAGCATACTGATTTTGACGGTAAACAGTCAGATTTGTTTGCGATGACGGTGGAAAATACCGCCAGAATTAAACGACAAAACGATCGAACTATTTCGGTTATTATCGGAAATCCTCCCTATAATGCTA
>CAWUOF010000642.1:0-2568 GCA_963923765.1 uncultured bacterium
CTACAGGTACTACTGGCGGCACCACTACAGGTACAACTGGCGGCACCACTACAGGTACTACTGGCGAGACTACTACAGGTACAACTGGCGGCACCACTACAGGTAACGTTTCAGTAGACATATTAACTGGTAACACTACCATTGCCAATTTTGATAGTTCTAAAGATAAAATTCAAATTGGTTCCAGCTTTAACTTAACCAGTGCTGATGCTGTGTTAAATTCAATTACTAGCACTAGTACTTCTTCTAATGGCTTGCAAATTACTGTTTTGCAACTTAGTTCTGAATTCTCCCTCACAGTCTATTCTAAAGGTGCGTTAAAAACTACTGATTTCCAAGTTGGCTTCGAGCCAGCCGAGGGCGCTAATGTACAATTAAAAGGTTATGGTTTCGGTTCCGGTGGCAAGAACCTGAAGAAACTAAAAGGTCTACCTCCAGGAATTGCCAAGCAAATTGCTTTAGGTAAACGCGATTTTAGTAGTATTCCTGTTGGATTGATTTAAACATAAGCTAACTAAAATTAGTGATGATTTTGCAAGAAATTACTAGCTGATTTATGCTGATTTAGAAAGGAATTGAGCAAAATCGTCAATAATTCTGAGAAAATAGAAATAAGGCGATCGCATTTTCCTAATAAATGCGATCGCTTTTGTATTCATAAAAAAACTCGCCCACATTGCCAAACCAGAGGCGACTAAGATAATCTATATCTAAACAAAATATTAAATGGAAAAAACGTGCTTAGTCAGATTAAAAAATTACCACTGCTTTCAGTCTTAGTAATTGCCCCTGTCTGCACTATAGTCCCCGCAGCAGCATTACAGCCAGAAACTAAAATAGTCCCGCCTCCTGTTACCAATATCTTACCAACGGAAACTGCCGGCGTATTATTAATTAACACTACCGCCACAACTTGGGGCACATTAAATAATTTTAATCCCTATCCCGATCGTGTATCTGGCCCACCAGGATTACCCTATATTCCCACAGAAATTAAATTTAATACGGATATCCAACCCTGGATAGGAGAATGGGCAGCCCTGACTTTATTGCCACAAACTAACGAAGATATAAAAAAAACAATTAACTATGACTCTAGCACTTTAATGGTAGCGCCAGTAAAAGACTCTGCCTTAATGAAAAAGTTTATAGAAAAATTAAAAACTACTAAGAAAAGACCACCAAAAGAAAAACTATACAAAAATATTACTATTATAGAATGGCCAGCCGAAGCAATTCCCAGCCCTAAACCTAATACACCAAAAAAACCGCTACCATCTCCACCTATTCCTGACCCTGGCAAGCCATCAGATACCAATAAAGAAATTTCTTCCTTATTTTTATCCGAGGAATTTTCCAGTTTTTTACCCTATTTTATCGCTGGTACACCAGAAAACCCAGGGCCAGTACCATTACCACCTAGCATAAAACCAATACCATCACCAGCAAAACCTCAACTAAACCGACCCTTACCAAGAATACCAAGACAACTACCTGGTTTAGCTGTGGCTATGTTACCAGGTTATATAGCCATTGCCAGTAGTAATACTCCTTTAGAACAATTAATTGATACTCAAACTGATATTAAACCTTTAGCTAACAATACTGAATTTCAGCGAACTCTCCAACATCCAGAATATAAACGTTCCCTAGTTATTGGCTATTTGCGAATACAAGGACTGGCGCAATTAAATAATATTCGCCAAAATTTACCAAGTACAGGTGTAGTAATGCCCACACCTCCTACTCTATCTCCTGATACTTTTAAAACCTTAGAAAGTGTTTTAACTAATTATGATGCTTATCTGTGGGTAGACGATCGAGGAATTCGCGGTCAAACTCAGCTACACTATAAAAATCATCTACCTTTTTTACCCAGTGATTTTACATCAGAACCGCCTAATCATCATCCGGTTCTTTCTCGCTTACCAGCTAATACTTATTTAGTAGCAAATAGTCGAAATTTAAAACAGATATGGCGAACTTTTGTGATAGGAACCGAAGGTAATCCTAAATCTAAAACGATGTTAGATAAGGTGCGAAAATTTGTTAAAGATAATACGGGTTTAGATATTGATAAAGATATTATGTCTTGGCTGGATGGAGAATATGGCATTGCTTTGTTTCCCACTAATGAAGGTATTTCTAGTGTAGCTGGTACTAAGTTTCCCTTGGGAGTTGCTTTAATTGCGGAAGCAAACGATCGCGAAAAAGCTCAAGCAACACTAAAAAAACTTGATGAATTTGTTAAATCAAAATCTGGTAATTCTGTAAAAATAATTTCCAGTCAATTACAAAATCGACCTGCTACCAGTTGGGAAATACCTGCACCAAAAGGTAATAAATTGCTGAGTATTTTTGCCCATAGTTGGCCAGATGATAATACTGTCATTATCACCAGTGGTTTAGGTCCGTTATCAAGTTTAAATCCACCCCAGAATCAATCCCTAGTAGAAAATTTTACCTTTAAAAATGCTACTGATAGCTTTCCTCGGCCAAATTTAGGTTATTTTTATGTAAATATGGGGTCTACTCTGTCATTTATGTATAGTCTTGTACCTCCGGAAT
>CAWUOF010000643.1:0-2559 GCA_963923765.1 uncultured bacterium
GAGTAGGAACTGTTGGTTATGCCCCCCCAGAACAAAATAGAGGCGGTTTTCATCCCTCTAGTGATTTATATAGTTTAGCAGTAACAGCGATTAGATTATTAACAGGAGTATTACCCATTGAAAAAAACGGTTCGGTTGTTGATGAAATTTTTGATTTGAATCAGTTATCTTGGGTATGGAAGGAATGGTTAGGGAAAAAAGGAATTTCTGTAAATCCAGAATTAGCTAAAGTGTTAGATAAAATGTTACAAGATAGAATAGGCGATCGCTTTCATTCAGCACAGGAAGTTTTAGCAAGTTTACAACCTAAATTAACATTAAATTTAGTTACTTTAAAAGGTGACTTCAGAAAACTCGATCGATTATTAGAAAACGGAGAATGGAAAGCAGCAGATCAAGAAACAGGTCGAGTAATGTTGAAAATTATGAATAGGGAAAAAGAAGGATGGTTAAATAGTGATAATTGTCGCAATTTTCCGAAAGAAGAACTCCGGACTATTGACCAGTTGTGGTTAAAGTATTCTAATGGCAAATTTGGGTTTTCAGTCCAGAAGGAAATCTGGCTAAAATCGGGTGGTAAGCTAGATGGAAGTTATAATTGGGAGACTTATGTTAAACTAGCAAATCAAGTCGGTTGGAGAAAACGAGACAAATGGTTAAGCTACTCTGAACTCACTTTTAAAATTAATTCTACTCGTGGCCATCTTCCTAGTGGGGGTATGGGGGGTTTATGTGAAGATCTTAGAGTGCATAGAATTGTCCTATTTTCTCTTCTTCTGTAACTTCTTTTCTATTCTCTAAACTCTAATACATAGCTTTTCTCTAGGTCTCTAATATATAGCTTTTCTGGAGGTCAACAATATTTTTCACCAAAATTGGAACAACCAACCTTAAATGTTACAATTTACAACCCTTCGCAAAAGACGAACTCCCCTTACTCCTACACCTTCTCCTACACCGCCAATTCGCAATAATGGCAGATGAGCTTTTGGAGCATTTGGCTTAAATATTAATTCATCATATAATAACCAATTACCCTGCTTTCTCCAACCTATGCGATCGCCAAAATTTTCCCATATTTTCTTATTATAAGTTTTAGTTCCCCCCACACTTTCATAGATACGTTGTTGCACAGAAAAACCAAATCTACCATTACTATATTTTATCCAAAGTTGATCTATTATACCCAAATCTTCACAGGGAAAATTATCAATATCTTCTCCCCTTAGCCACCCTTCTTTATGTCTTCCTATTACCTCTAACATCTTAATAGCTGTTTCTTCATCAGCCTGTTTCCATTCTCCTGCTGCTAGTAATTCATCTAAATTTTGATAATCTACACTTTTAGCACTAACTAATTTTACTTGTATTTGTGGCGGTAATGGAGAGATTTTTGCTGGTGAATTATTATACAATGGAGAACCAAAAAATTGAGATATTAATAAACTTCTAACTTTCGGTTGTGGTTGAGAATTTAATGCTTGTAAAACTTCCTGGGCATTTTGATAACGATTATTGGGTAAATCCTGCAACATTTTATCTAAAATCTGCTCAAAATTACAATTAATAGAAACACGATTTTTCCAATTCCATTGCATAATATTAATATCAAAAATATCATCGTAAATAGAGCTATTTTTATAAATAGGTAAACATCCTGTTAACAACCTAATACAAGTAACAGCTAAACTATACAGATCACTAGAATTAGAAACTATACCTCGCATCTGTTCAGGGGCAGCATAACCCATAGTACCTGTGACAGTTCCGATACGAGTTAAAACCGAACCACTTAACTGTTTAGAAACTCCAAAATCTATTAACACTAAAGAACCGTTACGCTGACGAATGATATTTTCTGGTTTAACATCTCGGTGAATTACCTGTTTTTCATGGATAAACTTAAACACAGGCAATAATTCTATAAGTATTTTCTTAACTTCTGCTTCGCTAAATTTACCTCTTTTTCGTAATTCTTTTAATAAATCTTGTCCATCGATAAATTCTTGAACTAAATATAATCTATTTTCCTGCTCAAAAAATGCTAATAGATCTGGTATTTGGGGATGTTTGCCTAGTTCATTTAAACGCAAAGCTTCTTGTTTAAATAATTCTGTGGCTTTTTGAATAGAAGCGATATTTTGTTGTAATGGTAGAAATTGTTTAATAACACAATAAGTATTTAATCTATGTTCATCCACTGCTTGATAGGTACGCCCAAAACCTCCCTCTCCAATAAATTTTATCGCACGGTATCGTTCCCCCAGTAATAATTTCGATCCGCAACTTTGACAAAATTTTGTGCCGGTAGGGTTGTGACAATTGCATTCAGGGTTAAGACATTGACTCATGGAATTTAGCAATTTTTAGCAATTTTTAGTAACAAGGATATTTTAAATCATAATTGTCCCATTATCAAATAAAATAATATATACATGAAGGAGTATTGATAATTTAGAATTTAGAATTTAGAATGTAGAATGATAAATAATTGCAAAAATATGAATAACCATTTCACCCAGACAGCATTTGATTATCAAGGGCAAATTGATAATAATT
>CAWUOF010000644.1:0-2558 GCA_963923765.1 uncultured bacterium
ACAGTTAAGCGGCGCGTATCATTATTAGCAAGCATTCTTAAACCAATTTCCAAGGAAAGATCATCATGGCTATTAGCAGAATAGGGAACTAATAAATTTTCGATGTTTTTCTGACCTCGATCAACAAATACGGCTACATCTACTGGTGCAGTACTAAGAATTTGTCCAACTCTTCCACCTAAGCGATTTTGGCTAAAAGCTGGGCGATGCCAGCCTACTATAATTAGATTAGCTCGATCGAGGTTAGCTATTTGGGAAGTTTCTAAGGCGACATTATTAGAAATACGAATTATGGGATGTAGTAAATTGCGAATTTCTGGCGGTTCTAAACTTTGAATTAATTCTTCTATGCGATCGCGACGTTCTTTTATTAATCTTTCTGCTTCTAGTGGGGTACTTTGGAATAAATAATCTTCTTCTAGTTCAATTAAACTGAGGGGATGTACGATAGTTTTTTGTAAATTATTGTCAGCAATAGCTATAGCTAATTGTAGTAATCTTTTTTGAGTATTAGGATTAGCTATTGGTACTAAAATACGATAATTTGTTACATTTTCTATGGTATCTGTTTTATTCTCTAATTCTGTTTCGATCGTATCTAATTTAATTAATCTTTTGGGATAAGTCCACTCTAATAAAGGTGAAGTCATAAAAGTAGTTACTAATGCCATAATTACCAACATGGTAAATAATAAAGGCGAAATTACTCCTAAACTTAACCCGATATTTAAAACGATTAATTCAGTTAAACCGCGAGTATTCATCAACCAACCCAGGGCGGAAGCTTCGCGGTTTTCAATGCCGGAAACCCTAGCTGCTACGTAAGTTCCGACGTATTTACCGATAATCGCTACTGCTATTACTGCCCCACAAAGTAACCATAATTCCGGTTTATTAATTAATCCTATTTCTGTGCGTAAACCGCTATAAGCAAAAAATATTGGTAACAGAAAAATTAAAACAAAATCTTCGGTTTTTTCTGCTAATTCTCTAACTAAACCAGGATTTTTTGGCATGACTGCCCCTAAGAGAAATGCCCCAAAAATTAAATGAATTCCAATTAATTCAGTAATTAGGGCTGAGGCAACTACTCCCATATAGATCCAAGCTAAGACTAATTGGGTGAGTCGTCCAGTCCGATTATAATGCTTGGCTAGTCTTTTTAATAACCAACGCACTACAGTTATCATAAAACCGATATAAAGTAGTGATTCAATAATAGTTGGTATTGCTCCTACCATGCTGTTAGTACGAGTGACAGCGATCGCTAGGGCTAATAAACACCAAGCTGTCACATCATCTACGGCTGCACAGGTTAGGGCTAAAGTTCCTAATCTGGTATTTTGTAGGTTATTTTCGGTAATAATTCTAGCTAACACTGGAAAGGCTGTAATTGACATTGCCGCGCCGAGAAATAAGGCAAAAGCAGTAAAAGAAACACTAGCATTAGAAACAAGGGGATAGAGTAGTAAAGATAGTAATGTTGCTAAAGCAAAAGGTACAATAATACTAACATTTGATGTTAAAATAGCTATATCTAAGTTTCCTTTGAGATATTTGGGGTCTAGTTCCAAACCGATTAGGAACATGAAAAAAATTAGACCAATTTGAGATAGGACATTAAGAAAGGGAACCGTTGCAGCAGGAAATAAACTGGCAGCCCATTCTGGGGCGATCGCTCCAAATAGGGAAGGCCCTAACATGATTCCGGCGACTATTTCCCCAATGACTAAGGGCTGTTTAATCCAGCGAAATACTAATCCTACTAGTCGAGAAAGTCCTATTACTATTGAAACTTGTACTAAAACACGAATAACTATTTCCATAATTTAATTTTTTTAATGGTACTTTTTCCCATTTTTTATATTAATGCCAAGGTTTTTGATAAGCAACTATAAAATAAATCTTAAATATTGTGTTCATGTATTGGCGATCGCATCGTTTTTTAGGGGCCATCAAAAATCACTATCAGAAGTAATACCGATAAATTAATTAGTATAAAGATATAAAAACACCAAGATTATCCTTAAACATCTAAAATCTAAACATAATAATAGGGGTAGTTTTATAACTACCCCTACATTTAGTTATTAAATACACTGTTAAAACCCTAAATCAACATTACCAGAAAAAGTTATTAATTAACTAGACTGGTTATTTTTTTTCTAGTAATCGGTTTTTGTTAGTTAATGCGGCTCGATCATTGGGATTAATTTTTAAAGCTTGCTCATAAGCAGCGATCGCCTGTTGAATTTTTCCTAACTGACTAAGCGCAAATCCTTTACCATTACAAGCTGTTAAAGTTGCAGTATCATTGGGTTGAATTTTAATTACTTCAGCAAAGGATGTGACAGCTTCTTCAAATTGTTCTAATTGACATAAAGCGATACCGCGTAATAACCAGGCTTGCCAAAAAATTTTATTGTATTTTATAGCTTCATTATAGGCAGCGATCGCATCTTCGCCTCGTTCCCAGCTAAACTGAAATATCATGCCTTGTTTAAAAGCATTCTCCGCTTCTAATCGTTGCCCTAATTTCTCTACATTGATACCAAAAA
>CAWUOF010000645.1:0-2533 GCA_963923765.1 uncultured bacterium
GTTTAGCAGTGCTGGTACTAATTGTTACATAAATTTTGTGACAAGATAGACTTTTTGACCAAACAACTATCGAAAAGGCTATTTTTTCTGTTTCTGGCGTGCAGGGACTCTTTTGTTTGAACTCCCCTGGCGAAAGAAGCTATTTGAAATAATCATTTTTTTACATTTATGCGGTGACTAACTAAAAAACCAAATTGTACCATGATCCAAACCAAAGTAATATTTCACTTATTGCGCTGGAAGTTGTTGATGGTAGTGCTTGCTGGTTTAATTTTACCGCTAAGCTTGCCTCCCATGTCTGTTTACAATTTTACCTACAATTTTACCTAATCTACTTAATCATTCTAACCAACCAGAAAACATGGTTGACACTCCTCAGTGTGTCATAGACGGAGATTATTAAGCGTTAAGAAATTTTAAAATAATACCAAATCTGCTTGTATGACCTCCTTTATACCGATATCCTGTAGGGACAATTTATAAATTGTCCCTACAATGTTTAGGCCAAGAATTAAAGGGGAACCATAGGATAGCCCTAAAAACTTTAGTAGCATTTACAAACCGCTTATCTTGTAATTAAAAAACAAATTAATCGCCCTTTTTATGAGGGCGATTAATTTGTTTCCTACCATAATTCAGTTCAATTTGTGCGCGAAATTATTTTTTTGTCAGTAACAGAGATCGATCGATCGATTTTATCCTCTTGCCATCTCTTAATTTCTTCACGTTTGGTTTGGATACTGGATCGTTCGGAACTGTAAACAAAAACTTCACCTGTTTCAATTTTGTAAACCCAAGCGTGCAGGTTGATTTGCCCCCCGTGCAGTTTAGCTCGAATCACTGGATAAGTTCGCAAATTTTCAATTTGAGTAATCACGTTTTCTTCAATAGTCACATTTAAAAGTTCCTCGCCTTCATACCCTTGATAGTTTTCCTTCACCACGCGACGGGTGGCTTCTGCGTGCTTTAACCAATCATAAACTAAAGGCATTTCTTCTGCCAAACCGTGCAATTTTAGCAAACCTCTCATCCCGCCGCAGTCGGAATGACCACAGACAATAATTTCTCTAATACCTAAATGTTCAACTGCATATTCTATGGTTGCTCCTTCTCCTCCATTGGTTGCACCATAAGGGGGAATAATGTTACCAGCATTGCGAATAATAAATATTTCTCCGGGCTGGGTTTGCGTTAGTAAGTTAGGGTTAATCCGAGAATCAGAACAAGTGATGAAGAGGATACGGGGGTTTTGTTGGTGACTCAGCTCCTCAAATAACTGTTTGTTATTTTTAAAGTAATTATTTTGAAACTCATAAACGCCTTTTATGATTTTTTTCATTTTTATTACTCACAATATTTTCAATTTTCATTGTACTATCAATAAATTTGAGTAAATTTAATCTTCACAAAAATTTATATTCAAATTCATCAGATAGTAGTATAATGCTTAAAATTATTTAATCCGTGCTTTACTACTAATTAAAATTTTAAATACTAAGTATTAGTTTAACTAATACTTCTGTGAAACAATTTGTTGATAAAAATTTTCAAGACCTTGCACGCAAATTGGGTCGTCAAAAAGATGGTGTTGACCAGATTTGATGCGATCGCTAATCTCGCGACGCCATAAGGGATCTAAACCCAGTCTAACCGCGATTTGGATATATTCTCTTTCATTTTGAGCAATAGTATCAGTAATGCCTAACATTCTCAAGAAGCTATAAGCGTGGCGACCGCGCATAAATTCGCCCGGACAGGTGACAATAGGTAAATTACAAGCGATCGCTTCCAGGGAAGTATTCCCACCCGACCAAGTAAAAGTATCTAAAAAAGCATCGCAAAGTAAATTAATCGCCAAATAATCAGAGCGAGTAGGAATATGCAAGAAAACGCAGTATTCTTCATACTTCAAACCTACCGCAGCAAAAGCGCGATCGAGCCTTTTTTTCAGTATTTCACCGCGCAGAAAAACAAACTTCGCTTCCGGCAATTGCCGAGCAATTTCTGCTAAAATATAATCGAATTGCGGTAAATATTTAAAAGGAGCTTGGCAACATAAATATAACACCGCATCATCGCTTAAACCAAAATCCGATCGCGTCTTTTCCAAAACGGGAATATCTTCTGGTTTCGGATAACAAACCCCAATATTAGGCAAAAGAATCAGCCTCTCAGAATAATATAATTCTGCATTTTCTGGTTCCATCAACTCGCTAGATAAAAAATAATCGATCGTCGGTATTCCCGAAGTAACTGGATGTCCCCAAGCAGTACACTGCACTGGCGCAAGACGCAAACTAGCCATTTTCACTATTTGCGCGTCCATGCCAATTTCGGGAAACACTAAGATATGTAATTCATCGCTAATTATTTGTTGGCAAACTGCCTCCAAATTTCCAGGTATATGGTAAAATCTATCGCTGTAATCTTGAAACTGTTTAGTGACAGCATCTACATAATCACTGGTGTGATAACAATAAATTTCAAAAGCATCCTTATGGCAATTACGCAGCCAACCAATCAGCCATAAAGT
>CAWUOF010000646.1:0-2520 GCA_963923765.1 uncultured bacterium
AATTATATTTGCTTTCGGTAAAATATCATTGGTTTACAGAAATGAGATGCAACCGCTAGTATATTTAATATTAATATTTATTAGCGGGGGAATTTTATATTTGCAAAAAAAGAATATTTTAGATATACAAATATCTAGGATTTTTGGTTATAGTCCACGAGGGGCGCTAAAGCGCAACAACGGCGCAACAACGACTCGCAACAACGACAATAAGGCGCTAAAGCGCAACAACGGCGCAACAACGGCGCAACAACGACAATAAGGCGCTAAAGCGCAACAACGG
Source organism: uncultured bacterium (assembly GCA_963923765.1). Taxonomy (GTDB): domain Bacteria; phylum Cyanobacteriota; class Cyanobacteriia; order Cyanobacteriales; family CAWUOF01; genus CAWUOF01. The sequence goes on from CAWUOF010000646.1 coordinate 284, forward strand.
CGCAACAACGGCGCGCAACAACGACAATAAGGCGCTAAAGCGCAACAACGACTCGCAACAACGACAATAAGGCGCTAAAGCGCAACAACGACGCGCAACAACGACGCGCAACAACGACGCGCAATAATGCTTTACTATCAAATATTGTCATTATTTATAGCCGTGACAATATCCCCTACAGCTATATTACCATCGGTGATAACTTTAGCTAAAATTCCGGTTTGGACGTGGCCGAAATGTTCCTGCAATAAAGAAAAAAGTGGTATATCTCTTTTGCCAGTATCGGGGTTAACTTCGATATTTAAGCAACGACCGATACGGGCTTCTATGGTAATTTTTGCGCTACCAATTTGTAATTCTTTGCCAATTAAATTAAATTCTTCCCAAGCGGGAATACCTGTTAAGACTATATTGGGACGAAACCGACGGGCATCTATGGGATAGTTGCAACTATGACTAATTTGATCTAATGTTGCTTGTGCTAGTAAAGAAATGTGTACGGGTTCTCGATCGGGGTAACGAGTTTCTCTGCTATTGCCAACTAAATGTAGTGATGTTTGCTGGGGATGTCTGGCTTTTTCGGTGGGACAAAGTGCGGCTAAATATCCGGTGAAAAATGCACCTATTAGTTTTCTTCCTGATGTTGTATTAGTGTTAGCTGCTAATAATTCTTGGTTGTTATTAGTAATAGTAAGTAATTGATTTTCTGGGTTATATTGACAATTTAAATTAGCTAGTCCTGGCCAATCATTTTGGACGGCAAAATTTTTTTTACTCATCCAAGGTAAAGTAGTAGTTTCTATTTGGGAAATATCCCCAGTGTCATTATACATTAAAGCATAGGCTCGATCGCCGGGGATGCCATGACCAGATTTTAGGAAAACGCGATCGCATTCCTGGGGAGTTAGTCCTTTTATTGGATGAATAAATAACTGTTTAATGGTAATTTCTGGCATGGCTAAAATTTAGCTAAACTATGGCTGAACTATGGTTAAATTATGGTTAAAATACTGATTCTTTCTTTTTGCCTGGAAATATGACTCTACCCGATAAGCTTTGGAAATAAATACTGCCAATGGTGATTAAAAATACTAGATAGGCGATCGCTTGTACAGTATAAATTTTATCTTTGTAACCTAACAAAGCTTTAAACACAATTCCCGGAAATTTATCATCAGGGAGAAAAGCTTTAGTATTCCAAACCAAAGGCCCTAAAATACAGTCGCGTAATTCTGGTTTAGCAAAACGTTCGTAAAAGAAACATAAGCTATTGGCTTGTCTATTTATTTGGGATAAAGCATTAGCAGCAGCGTCAAATTTTCCCAGGGAAGAAACTACTAAACCAGATACTATTAATATTAGTAAAACTCCCATAATTTGGAAAAATCGCCGAATATTAATTTTTACACCTAATTTAAATAATGCCACGCCTATTAACACTGCTACAGATAAACCACTAATAGCACCAAAAGCGGGTATAAAACCTTGTTGAAAGTTAGCCGCGATAAATAATACAGTTTCAAAGCCTTCTCGCACTACAGCAATTAAAATTAGGGTAAAAATTCCCCAGCCGGCGCTATTATTTGCTGTTAAGGCAGAGGCGATCGCCCCTTCTACTTCTGCTTTCATAAACCTAGCTTGCTGAGTCATCCAAATTAACATCCAACTCAACATAGCAATAGCTATTAAACCAAACATTGCCTCTAACAAAGGTTCTATTACTGGTGCATATTCTGGGTTAGATGTACTTAAAATTTGAATAGCTGCACTAAATACTATCCCTACCAATGCACTTACAATAACTCCTACTCCTACACCAGCATAAACCCAAGAATTTAGTTTAGTTTGGTCAGATTTTTTTAAACAAGCTAAAACAATTCCTACGACTAAAGCGGCTTCTACTCCTTCTCGTAGGGTAATTACAAAAGTAGGTAATGCGGCACTAAAATCCATCTTTTTTACGGTTATTTCCTAGTTATTTTTAGTTGTTTTTGATTTATACAAATCTCATATTTGTAAATAACCGTTGTTGCGCTGTCTTCGCTTTTATTGGACTATACCACAAATTATAGATATTTGCAAAACAACCATATTTTAACTATGCAAATATCCAGGGTTTTTGGGCATAGCCCATTTTAGCGCTAAAGCGCAACAACGATTTTTACAATTTTGAAATGCATCCTTTAACAACGCTGTTAATTTTTAGGTAAAATTAAGCAAAATCTCGTAACATTTTT
>CAWUOF010000647.1:0-2508 GCA_963923765.1 uncultured bacterium
CTTTTGTTATGCTGTTGTTGCGCTTTTAGCGCCATTAGTTATTATGCTGTTGTTGGGCTTTTGTTATGCTGTTGTTGCGCTTTTAGCGCCATTAGTTATTATGCTGTTGTTGCGCTTTTAGCGCCAAAATATCATAATTAAAAAAACAATAAATATAATTATTGCAATAAATGAGTACCTTCCGGACAAATAACTTGATTACCTGCCTTAGTATCCAGTGTAGGCATTCCCGAAATAGTTGAAGAAGCTACATCAGTTTCACACATTCCAGCAATAGTAGTAACATCCTTACTACCTGATAATTTAATCGCAAATACCCCACCTACATAACTTTTTAACTCAGACTGTTTAGACTGAGCAGTTACAAAAGCACTATTACTATTTTTCCCTTTACTTAAAACATTATACCTATAATTGGGTGTTTCTGGCGCTACACCCAATTTTAACTGAGCAAAAGAATCAGTAAAATTATTATTCTCCAGATAATATGCTTGTTGACTACGGAGAATAGCTTTTACATAAGTTTTTGCCTCCGATTGTTTAGCTTTAGTAGCTTGACTTAAAAAACTCGGTAAAGCAATAGACGCCAAAATACCAATAACAATAATACCAACTAAACCTAAACAGCCACAGCCAGCTAGTGCCCAAACCCACCATATAGAATTACTACCTTTAGGTGTTTCTTCCATAATTATTACCTACTAAAATTAGCACTTACCACAAATTTAACCAGCCATGATATATTTCTATAACATAAAAATATAACTTAATAGAAAATCTTTAATATTTTTATATAATTACTGAAAATAACAAGGTTTTTGAATAGCTTCTGCCAATAAAATATCATATTCTTGTTCTCCCATAATATAAGCCCCAAATCTTTCTAAATGGGGATTCATCATTTGAGCATCAAACAATAAAAACCCTCGATCGCGCAGATGTTGTACCAATTTCACCATCGCCACTTTAGAACCCTCTGGAATATCATAAAACATAGACTCCCCAATAAAAGCACCCCCGATCGCAATACCTAAAATACCTCCCGCAAGGCGATCGCCCTGCCAAGTCTCAAAACTAAAAGCATAACCCGCTTGATACAAATACCAATAAATCTGCATCAAATCTTGAGAAATCCAAGTAGTTTTTCGATTAGCACAACCCGTAATAACAGCTTCAAAATCTCGATTAATAGCAACAGAAAACCTATTTTGATTTATAACTCTTTGCAGAGACTTAGGATAACGAAAGCGATCGTCTAAAGGAATCAAAGCCCTTTGCAAACTAGAATACCAGCCCAAAGCCCCCGACTCATCCGCCATCAAAAAATACCCTTGGGCATAACTTTCGACAATAGAAGCCACATTAATCTGCATAAATTGAGAAACTTTAGCAATAATTAGTTAATATTAAACAATTCCCTAGCCTGACAACATTCTGCGGGCGGGTATTCTGTGATATCTACTCACTATCATTCTAAAAGCGATCGCCAACAAAAACAGCAACAAAACCCACCTCGATATCAAGAAAATAGGCAATAGCAAAAATGTCCAACATGATACCACCTATTACCTTACCTCCGGCGGAAAATCCCCATATAGAGGGGGCATGGTTACAAACAGCCTTACATCAATGGCTAGACAACGAATTTATTCCAGAAGCAATTAACGAAACCATAGCCAAACGAGCAGCCCAAATATTCCTCAGACAACGCTTAGAAGGCGAAAACGACGTCGGTTCCCTCGTTATCGCGATCGTAACCGAAATGCAGGCATTTGACTTTTCCAAAAGTTTTTACAGTGAATTTGCCATTGCCAACGCCGTCAGCGACTTACTGCTAGATAGTCTAGGCATAGAAAAATGTTGTGGGCGATCGTAAATTACCCCTAATCATCAATAATTAATGGCTAATGATAATTAACTACTAAGCTATTGTGCATTTAAATTACATAGATTATGCTGCGTTAAACCAAAAACTTAGCTTATAAACTTAAGCTTTCCATCCCACGCAACATAACAATTAAATAAGCACTTTAAATACTTAACAGCTTAAATTATCCATTAGCCATTAACAACTTACCAGCTTGACTTAACCACACCGGGCAACAAACCCTGGTGAGCCATTTCTCGAATAACGTGGCGAGACAAACCAAAATCGCGATAGTAACCCCTGGGGCGTCCAGAAATCCAGCAGCGATTCCGCAAACGGCTGGGCGCACTATTACGAGGCAACTGTTGAATTTTGCGATGAATTTCCACCCTCTCCATCTGAGAAGTGGCATTATCAAACTGTTCTTTTAACTCTTCTCGCTTTTGAGCGTACTTATCCACCAACTTTTGGCGTTTTTTTTCCCGCTCAATCATGCTTTTTTTAGCCATGAAAGATCCTAAATTCCCTGTAACAAACATTTAATTTTACATCATATCTGTTATTAGCGTATAAAGACAAAAGAAATTTATTTAATGGGCATGGGGTCATGGGTCATGGGGCAGGGAAGCAGGGGGGAAAGG
>CAWUOF010000648.1:0-2507 GCA_963923765.1 uncultured bacterium
CTACTAATGCCATCATATCTACAGCTATTTCGACATCTAAATTAGCTTTTTTAGAGCCATCGGGTAGTTGTACTAAATCTTTAGCAATAACGCGATAGCCATTACGCCGCATCCAGAGGAGAAAACCTTGTTGTTTTTCGTTAGTGCGATCGACTCCTGTGTAAAAGAATGAGCGTAATAGTCGAGAACCTGCGGTAAGACGACATAGTAATTTAGTATAGTCTATTTCTATACCGAGTTGCAGTGCTGCATAAAATAAATTAGAGCCATCTATAAAAATAGCTACACGACCGCGATTTTCCAAAACCTGTTCAGGAGTAAATATCGAAATGCTTTCTTGTTGATTCAACATGATTGTTATGCCTCTATTTTTTATGAAAATTTTGATGCTTTATATGGATAATTATATTTTTATAATATCCTGAGCATCTCAACAAAATCGTCATTAAAGACGCTTTAGTGAGAGGTATGATTTACATACCTCTACACTGTTGATTAATAGTACCTTTAGGATGAAACTGTTTCCTGTAGTTCTAAACGCTGAAATACAGGTTTTGGTTCCCCTAATATTTGTCCAGCAGGTAATATTCCCCAATTGGCATGAGTGTCAAAAGGTGCAACAACACCAATATTTTTTGGATTGCCAAAATCGATGGAAAATCCTAATTGCTGGTAAATGGCACTGCTAATATTAGGAATGACTGGCGATAGTAAATAGGCAGCTTGTCTTACGGTTTCTAAAACTGCATATAATACTTCCTCTAGTTCTTTTTGTTGCCCTTGTTTATAGAGTTTCCAAGGTGCTTGTTCATCAATATATTTGTTGCTGGCTCTTACTAGAAAAAGTATTGCTTCGCAAGCTTGACTAAAAGCCAATTCTTCATAATTTAACGCGACTTTTTCGCCTAATTTTTCTCCCTGATTTTTGAGGGGGTTATTGATAGATATATCTGTACTAGAAATTTGGGGTACTATACTTTGACAATATTTACGAGTCATTCCTAAAGTTCGATTTAACAAATTTCCTAAATCATTGGCTAAATCGGCATTAAGGATATTAATAAATCTAGTTTGATTAAAATCCCCATCTGCTCCAAATTCTATTTCTTTGAGAAAATAGTAACGCACGGCATCGCTACCATATAGTTTTACTAATTCCACAGGATCGATGATGTTGCCAAGGGTTTTGCCCATTTTTTTGCCATCTTTGGTTAAAAAACCATGTCCAAAGACTCGATCGGGCATTTTCAGCCCTGCTGACATTAACATTGCTGGCCAATACACTGCATGAAAGCGCAGAATATCTTTACCTATTAGGTGTAAATTAATTGGCCACCATGTACCGATCGCATTTTCTAAGGTTGGTTCTTGGTCTGATTCTAATAAGGCTGTAATGTAAGCTAATAAGGCATCAAACCAAACATAAATAGTATGTTTGTTATCTGTTGGTATTGGAATACCCCAATCTAAATTAATTCGAGAAATAGAGAAATCTTGTAGTCCTTGGCCGACAAAACTGAGCACTTCGTTACGGCGAATTTCTGGCTGTATGAATTTGGGACGCTCTTTATAAAGATTTTCTAATTTTTCTTGATATTTGCTGAGGCGAAAAAAGTAATTTTGCTCATCTCGCCATTCTGCTTGTCGATTAGTATGGGTGGGGCAGCGATGTCCTTCTAAGAGTTCACGTTCTTCTTTGAATTCTTCACAGGAAACGCAATACCAACCTTTTTGTTGTCCCAAATAAATATCACCGGCATCCCAAACTTTTTGAAAAAATTCTTTTACTAAAGATTCGTGACGCGGATTGGTGGTACGGATAAAAACATCATACTCGATTTTGAGCAGTTGCCAGAGGTGATCAAAACCTGCGGCGATCGCATCGCAGTGTTCTTGAGGCGATCGACCGTTACTTTCAGCAGTGCGTTGAATTTTTTGTCCGTGTTCATCTGTACCTGTAATTAGTCTAACAGATTTACCCCTGAGTCTTTGAAATCTTGCTATTGCATCTGCTGCAATAGTTGTATAAGCACTACCTATATGGGGCAAGTCGTTGACATAATAAACTGGCGTCGTAAGTGAAAATGTGTTTTTGCTTGTATTGTGCAAGATCATAACAATGTTAAACTGTCATCTCCTATAACTGTATTCCTTTCTTGGGGAATAAGATTTATTTTAATCGCCATTCGCAAATAACACACCTAATCATAAGATTGGTGCAATATGAATATTTACAAAGTTAAGTGTATAGTTTGAGTAATATTTGTAAATAAATCTTAATTAATTTGTCAAAATCCAGTCAAAAATTTGGACTTCATCAGCAGACATTCTTTTACTGGTAAGAATTTTTGCTGATTTTATAGCAAAATGGCGATATGAAATTATCGACAAAACCGAAAAGTTTAAAAAATTGTTTGTTGATTTTCCAAAATTTAATAATCTTTTTTGAATGTTGGTTGCTTGCTCCTAAAGTTTATTTTTTCCCCTCATGCTTTTTTAGCCCTATT
>CAWUOF010000649.1:0-2504 GCA_963923765.1 uncultured bacterium
GCCTATTATTCATTCGCGTACTATACCATTGATAAAAATGATTTAAATACTATATATAATCATCCTAATTTAATAGCTGTATTTGCCAGTTCTGAAGATATCCAAAATTACTTAAATTATGTTTTTCCCCAGTTAAATATTTTTCGCTTACATATTTCTATTGATTCTAATTTATTTTCCTATCATCCCCAGAAAAAAAAGCAAATTGCTTTTATGCCGCGCAAAAATGCTCAAAATAGTTTGCAAGTTATTAATATACTTAAATTTAGAAATGTTTTAAAAGATTTTGATATTATCCCTATAGAAGATAAGCCAGAAAAAGAAGTAGCAGAAATTCTCAAAGAATCTCTAATTTTTCTAAGTTTTGGACATCCAGAAGGTTTTGGATTACCCGCAGCGGAAGCAATGGCTTGTGGATGTATTGTGATTGGCTATCATGGTATGGGAGGTAAGGAATTTTTTAAACCAGAATTTTCTTTCCCTATCGAAGTTGGCGATATTATCGGTTTTGCGAAAACTGTAGAATCAGTAATTAAAGAATATGAAAATAATGCTATTACTTTACAAGCTAAAACTAAAATAGCTGCTGATTATATTTTACACAAGTATTCCTTAGCTAGAGAAGAATATGATATAATTAATACTTGGGAGAAAATTTTAGGTGTAAATTCTACAAAAACAGAGGAGAATTTCCAGGAAAAATCAAAGGCGATCGAACCTAAAAACCTGGAAATTCAAAATCTGGAAAATCAAACATCTATTGTATCTATGATAAATAGTAATCAAGAAATTCAACCTAACTACTTCGATCGAGTCAATACCGATTTACTAAAAATCATACCTCCCGATGCTAAAACTATAGTAGAAATAGGCTGTGGTGCCGGTGCTTTAGGCAACGCATACAAACAAATTAATCCCCACAGTAAATACATCGGCATCGAAATTAATCCAGAAGTAGCTACAATAGCTGCAACGAGACTAGACAGAGTTATAATTGGTGATATAGAAAAACTAGATGATACTACTTTAAATATAGGCGATAATACCATTGATTGCCTAATTTATGGCGATGTATTAGAACATTTAATCAATCCTTGGGAAGTGCTAAAACGCCACACTAAATGGTTAAAAGAAGATGGACAAATTTTAGCCTGTATTCCCAATATACAGCACTGGACTATAATATTAAAACTATTGCAAGGTGAATGGGAATATGAAGAAGAAGGATTGCTCGATCGTACCCATCTACGCTTTTTTACCCTAGAAAGCATTAAACAACTATTTGCCCAAGCCGGATTACAAATTTATCAAATTCACACCCGATCCTTTCAAGCTGAACTCTTTCAAAAATTCCAGGAACAAATAACACCTACTGTAAATAAATTAAACCTAGATGCAGAGCAATTTGCCATCCAAACAAGCTCTGTACAATATATCATTCGCTCTATAAAATCCCCCATACCTCCTCGCCGCTTACTAATTCATACTATCATCATGGCACCTACAGGCTGCGATATTGTGCGAGTTTTAGAACCCGACAAATTTAGTTCTACAATTCCTGGTGTTAGAACAGTTTCTATGGTAAAATCTACAAATTTAAACATCAGTCATCCTAACGAAGCAAAAGTATTTATTTGGCAACGAGTATCTTTAACTTATCCAGAAGATATCCAAAAACAAAAAGAACTCCTAAAACGCGGTTATCTCATCATAGCCGAAATGGACGACGACCCCCTACGTTTTCCCCATCACGAAAAGCATAATTTCTTTACCTATAGAAGCTGTCATGGTATCCAAACTTCCACAGAACCTTTAGCAGATTGTTTTCGCCAATATAACCCCCGTGTCGCTGTTTTTCCTAATCAATTAGCCCAACTACCTCCACCCCGTAATTATCTCAATGATAATTCTATCACCCTCTTTTTCGGTGCCCTCAATCGCGAAGAAGATTGGGCACCTATAATGCCTAATTTAAATCGGGTATTAGATATTTATAAAGATAGAATCAAGGTAAAAGTAATCTATGATAAGAATTTTTTTGAATACTTACAAACAGACCAAAAAGAATTTGAGCCATTTTGTGAATATCAACGGTATCAAGAAATCATGCGTTGCTGTGATATAGCCCTACTTCCCCTTAATCTTAACCGATTTAATAGCATGAAATCTGATTTAAAATTCCTAGAATGCGCCGGTCATGGAGTAGCAGTTTTAGCCAGTCCTACTGTATATGAAAAATCAATAATAGAGGGAGAAACAGGTTTAATTTATCGTTCCCCAGAAGACTTTGAAGTTAAATTAAAAGAATTAATAAATAATACCCAATTAAGGAGAAAATTAACAGCTAATGCCTATCAATGGGTAGCAGATAATCGTTTACTTTCCATGCATTACCGCCAACGCCGCGAATGGTATTTACAAATGCGGGATATTTTACCCCAACTAAATGAAGAGTTACGCAGTCGCATTCCAGAATTATTTGAAGATTAGATAATTAGATAATA
>CAWUOF010000650.1:0-2495 GCA_963923765.1 uncultured bacterium
TCCATTAGAGTTAATTTACGAACCTTTAGTAGTAGAAATTCAACCATCTGTATATAGATTATTAGATGTCCATCAATTATTAGTCGCTCAATCGCAAATTCACGATTTAACTACTAAATTATTAGATGAATTAGAAAGGATAAATCGTCTTAAGGATGATTTTCTTAATGCTGTATCCCATGAGTTGCGTACACCTTTAGCTAATATGAAAATGGTGATTGAGTTGTTGACTATTGCTTTAAAAACACCGGAAAAAAATACAAAAAATACAAAAAATACAAAAGATATAAAAACAGTTAAAAAATCCCAGCATAAAAAATCTGAATCATTATCGATCTCCTCTACCCAGGAAAGTAAAGTTTCTCGTTATCTCCAAATTTTACAAAAAGAGTGCGATCGCGAAATTAATTTAGTTAATGATTTATTAGATTTACAACGTTTAGAAGCTGCCGCCCATCCCCGCTTAAAACCCCAGGAAATTTATTTACATGAATGGGTGCGATCGCTGGTACAACCTTTTATAGAAAGAGCTATTTGTCGTCAGCAAAATTTACTATTTAATATTAGCTCAGATCTACCACCTTTAAAATCAGATCCTACCAGTTTAGCTCGGATTTTAACCGAATTACTTAATAATGCCTGTAAATATACTCCCGTAGGGGAGAAAATAATGATTAGTGCAGAAACAACAGCAGATGCCATGCAGATAATTATATCTAATACTGGTGTGGAAATTCCTCCAGCCGAAATACCCCGGATTTTTGATAAATTTTACCGTATTCCTAATGCGAATACTGAGCAACAATGCGGGACAGGATTAGGATTAAGTTTAGTGAAAAAGTTAGTAAATCATCTGGGGGGAACAATTAGTGTAGAAAGCGATCGCCATCAAACTAGCTTTACTGTTTCTTTTCCTTTGACTAAAGTTATTTAAAGTAACAAATTATCCGGAGTAATTAAGTAAATACCAAAATTAAGATATTTTGCCTACAAATTTAGTATATTATTCACAGATACCGAAAAATCTTACTTTCGCCTCCGGTATTATTCCTGCATTAGTCCCCAACTACTGGAAAATGATAGGCTATATATGGTAAATGTATAGCCTAAAATCTGTATTTTATATGTTTTGGGGGTATGCTGTGAATAAGAAAATGGCTACTGAATTACCACCACCGTCCCTATCCGAAGGTAGCGATCGCGACTTATTTATAGACTCAACTTTAGGAGAATTACCTTTATATGATTTCTCCGTAGAAGTCGATCGCCTGGGGGTAGAAGTGGCGGCAGTTTTTCAAAAATATCCTTTATTACCAGGTGTAATTTTATTAGAAAAAGGTAAATATATTGGCATAATTTCTCGTCGGCAATTATTAGAATATTTATTATTACCTGAAGGCATTAAGCTGTTTTTGAAAAAACCCCTTTCTGTACTCTATAGTTACAGCCGAAATCATCCTTTAGTATTACCACATACAACATTAATATTAACAGCCGCACAACAAACTTTAAGGCGATCGGCTGAACGTTTAGGAGAACCCATAATAGTACATTTAGACACAGAAAACTATCGTCTCCTAGATATGCATCAATTAAATATCGCTTATTGGCAAATTCGCGGTATAGAAACTCAAGTGCGTCACGAAAAAACCCAAGCCCAAATGATCCAAACAGAAAAAATGGCAACTTTAGGGCGTTTAGTAGATGGAGTTGCCCACGAAATTTTAGATCCGGTGGGTTTTATTTGGGGAAATTTAATCCATGTAGAAAATTATAGTCGTGATATTATGCAACTGTTATCAGCTTATGAACAATATTTACCGACAATTCCCCCAGAAATTCAAGAAATTCAAGAAGATATTGAATTAAATTATATTCAACAAGACTTACCAAGAGCGATCGCTAGTATTAGATCAGGTGCCGATCGCCTAAAAAAATTAGTAACAGGTTTACAAAACTTTTGTCATATAGATTCAGTATATCCCAAACCTGCCGATATACATAGTCTGCTAGATAGTATAATTTTACTCTTAAAAACTCGTATTTCTGGAGAAATTGAAATAGTTAAAAATTATGGACAATTACCCCCAGTTACTTGCTATGCAGCCCAGCTAAACCAGGTTTTTATTAATATTATTACTAATGCCATAGATGCTTTAATTAACGAAGCAGTTGGGTTAGAATTAGCTAAGGAGTTTGGCGTAAATTCTGCTAAAAATGCCAGCCATAAACCCCGCATAGAAATTACTACCCAAGTCATATCATCAGATAATCATAAATATCTTACTTCTCATGTGCGCTGGGCTTCTATTCGCATTGCAGATAACGGCCCAGGAATGTCGGAAGCCAAACAACAACAGCTTTTAAAAACCTTTTCCATTGAAAAAAGGGCTGTGAAAGAAACTAATTTGGGGTTAAGTTATTGGATAGTTACCGCTAAACATGAAGGTAAATTTAAATGGAATAGTCGATCGGGTGTAGGTACAGAATTTGAG
>CAWUOF010000651.1:0-2494 GCA_963923765.1 uncultured bacterium
CCTTGAGTAATAACTTGAGATTGTTGAGTAGCGCGATCGTAGAGGACAATTATCGGTCTACCACTATCACTAGTCAAGTAGACAATATAGCGGCTAGTATTACTTAGACTGGGACTTTCTGCGATGGTATCATTGCGATTTAAACCAGGAGTATCTACATATTGCTGCTGTTGCAGATCGTACAGCATCACATTACGCCGACCATCTCGGTTAGAAATAAAAGCCAAAAAGCGACCATTTCCACTTAAAGCAGGTTGTTCATCAGTAAAGAAACTATTAATCGAACCTATTCCCCTAATGCGATTAATGGGATTACAGGCTACTAACAAACTAGCTAGGCTCAAACCTATACCGATTTTTCCCCACCTTGGCATAACTAAGATTTTAGCTAATTTTTTCACTTTATACAGATTAGCTTTTTTATATCTAAAAAAATAATGTTAACCAACCGACCGAAAAATAACGGCAGGTTGGTTATTTTTTGATTTTCAAATATATTTTCCCATCACCAGAAATTAATAATTCTAGGAAAAAAGCAACTATATATTAATAGTCAAAATTGCCAGAATTATCTTTTTCATCGTCGCTATCTTCTACTGGATGATAATCAACATAATCTGATGGCTTTACTTCTTCATTATTTTTACGCCGTTTAGTTGGTTCCTCATAGTCAGTCGGGCGACTATTTTTAGTTCTACTGGATGTTTCCGGATTGCGACTTTCGGGGCGATTTGGGCCTTCATTCCGGCGGCGAGGGGATCTTTTTTCCTCATCTTCCGGCATTTCTCCCCAATTACTATCATCATACTGTTCAGTAGGACGACTATCAGGGCGCGATCGACGGGGTTTAGTTGGGCTAGATGGGGGGGCTTGTTTTTCTGTAGTAGTACTACGGCGGCTATTGCGAGAACGTCTTACATCACTTTCATACTCATCACGAGTATATCTTGACTCTTGAGTACCTCTAATACGTCGGTTAGTCGGTTGTTCGTATAAAGGTTCAATTTCATCTAATTCGGCATCAACTCGATAAACTTTACTAACAGGGCGATCTTCATCGACGATCGGGGTACTGCGTTTAGCTTGAGTTGTAGTTATTGCCCGGAGACGAAAATTTTCAAAGGCAAAGAAAATTGCAGATCCGGCCAATAATACCTGACCAAATTGCATAATAGGGTCAAAGCGCCACCCATAAAAGAATAAAATCCCACCACACAGCAAAGCAACTGCCGCAAAAAAGATATCATAATCTCGGGATAATTCTTCGCGAACCGATCGTACTGCATATAGCGCCGCTCCACCCACAGCCAGTACGATGCCCACCATACTCGCTAAATTAAGCTGAAAGTTTACCATAACCTTTCTCCTACGACAGTCATATCTTAGCGAGTTAACCTCAAAATCTGCTACAAAAAACTTGATTATACTTATTTTCCACCAGGAAACTCCCCAACAGGGAATAGTGATTAAAGTCTTTTGCCATCAAAATTTTTTTCAGTAATTGTCCATTGAAATACCCAGTCTCAGCATCTAGCTAAATATAGCTATGAAAAAGAAAACCTCAGTTTAGAGTTGAGAGGCTGTACCATATTAGGCCGCTTCTTCCCTTGACTGAGGTTTTTATTGCCGGACAAAGCTTTATGAACGCTCAATCTTATCCTTCTGGCTAATAAAAATCAAGAATACGGTGGCAGGGATGACTATAATTACACCACCCCAGAGGAGACTATACAAAAAATTCACTAATGAAGGCGTCATAAACCCCTATCCTTGTTAAAATTACTTGACACTGATTTAACTACTTAAACATATTTCTCAACATTAATCAATAATGTTGAAAATTTGCGCTTTTCCCCTGCCTAAACAGGTTATAAGCTTCAGAATACCTTTTTTTCAGGCGATCGTACCCAATGCCCCGTTAATTTTTTTTATATATCTTAATAAGTGTTTTTACTTAAAAATATTAAATCCAAGGGTAAATCCCTGAAAAAATATTTTAGCAGGACAAGGCTAGAGACCCATTTTTTCTGCTAAATATACGGCACAATAACCATTTATAATATTTTCTGACAATATCAACATAAAAATTTTGTTGATTCCCAAGATATATTCCAACACCAGCTTAGAAATAAACATCCATGAGTATTGATATTTTGGCCTTTTGGCTGCTTAGTCCCATATTAGCATTAATGACTTTACTATTTATCTTCCGCATAGTACTTACCTGGTATCCCCAGATAGATATAAATCAATTGCCCTTTAATTTGATTGCTTGGCCAACAGAACCTTTTTTATTCCCTACTAGAAAAATTGTGCCCCCGATCGGTGGTGTAGACATTACCCCGATTATTTGGGTAGGTATTTTTAGTTTATTGCGAGAAATTTTATTAGGTCAACAAGGGATATTAACTATGATGGCGATGAAATAGGGCAGGGGAGCAGGAGGGAAAGGGAGCAAGGGGGATTTATTAGTAGCAAAAACTCTGAATGTATA
>CAWUOF010000652.1:0-2485 GCA_963923765.1 uncultured bacterium
TTGGCTCCTACGATGATGATCCTGGATCCAGAAATTTTTTATCTCAATATAGAAATTTATTACATCATTATGTACACCAAACAGGTAGAGAAGAAGCATCAACATTTTGGGGTGCTTGTGGTGCAATTAGGCGGGATATTTTTTTAAAAATGGGGGGGTTTGATGATGATTATTTTCGCCCTTCCATTGAAGATATTGAACTAGGTTACAGACTTAAAGCTGCTGGATATAAAATTAAACTCCTCAAAACCTTACAAGTCAAGCATTTAAAACATTGGGGACCAGTTTCGATGTTAAAGGCAGACTTTTTCTATCGGGCTTTGCCTTGGACTGATTTAATTTTGCGATCGAAAATGTTTACCAATGATTTAAACTTGCGGGTAGAAAGCCGGATTAGTGTAATTTTAACCTATGCTGTAGTTTTCTTTTTACTAGCTTCACTTTGGCAGCCCAGCTTACTACTCCTAACCTTGTTATTAGGCTTAACCTTAGTAGCAATTAACGCACCTCTTTATTATTTCTTTAAACGTAAACATGGGACCAATTTCGCCCTTAAAACTATACCTTGGCACTGGTTATATTATCTGTATAGCGGGTTAGCTTTTGCCATTGGCATTATTCATCACTATATCAGTGATGGCAAAATAGCTAAGTTAATGCTGCTGTCAAAGTCTTAATTGCATTTCAGGTATTGAGTAAAAAGAAGCAGGAAAGCAAGGAAGCAGGCAAATATAATTAATAATAATCGCCAAGAATTTATTAAATGTAATCCTTGCTTTCAAAAGCATAAATAAATACTATTATTAATCTACGTGATTTTACTGAAAAAATCATAAAAAATATCATTATTATCCGTAATATAGCTTATTAATATACGCCATTTCACTTAAGCATTAATAAAACTTTAAAGAAAAAAATTTTTTGTAAAAAAAAGATGTATTTCCAGGGAATTTATACGAACTTTACATAAATTGCAGGAAATGTATTTTTTGAGTAAAGATATGTACTAACCCCTTGTGTATTGAAAAAAGATATGCCAAAGTAAGATTAACAAAGAAGGAAGCAAGAGGTATCAAGGCTAAACAGCTATTTACTTGGCGAAGTATATAAACAAATCAGGGTTGATTACATTTTTAAGAGTTAAATATTCTTAATTAGCAAATCATAAACAAGCCAAGTAAAAAAATATACTTAAAAATACTTCCGAGTTGTAATCGCAAGCTGCCAATTTCTGAAAAAGAGGAAGGACACAAAAATGTTGAATTATAAAGCTTTAATAGGTGCTACTGCTGCTACTACTGTAGGAATTTTATATTTAACAAGTCAACAAGCCCAAGCCGGAATTTTAACAGCAGGAACTACATTTAATGTATTTTTAGAATGTATTAATGATGGCACCGCTTTGGTAGTTGGTAAGACTGCGACGGATGCCAATGGCTGGCAATATGCGGCTGATGCTAAAGGCGATGGAACAGGCGGAAGTGTTTATGATATAGGTGGTATGGCGGTTAAAGAAACTGCTAATACTATCATGGTAGTGTTGAAAGGCAATATGCCACTAACAGGCAATATGTACGGTTCGACCAATATTAATTGGGCCAATTTATTTATTAACTTTTCTGGTCAAAACTTTACCAATGCTATGAATAGTGGTAAATTATATGGCGTTGAATTTACTAATGGTAATGATTTTGGCATAGGTAATGGTTTGTACAGTGGTGTTACTGCTAAGAGCGTTACAGCTAACCATGCTGGGTGGAGTAGCATGAACAGTTATAATAACTATGTTCCTAATGCTACTATTGGTGATTTAGGCTCCTCTTCAGCTACTACTTATTTTGATAAAAGCAAGAGCATTAATGCCATTTCTGCTGGTAATTTTGCGACGGGTATTAGCTTCTTAGATAATTTGGCTTTAACTACTGCTGGCTTCGATACCAGTAAATTATTTGGTTCTCAAACTATAGCATTTCAATTTGATAAATCTGGTCTTCCTGGTGGACTTCCCACTACTGGTGGTGTTACTCCTAGTGGTGGCGGCGGATCGGAAGTGGGCGGACAACCTGGGTCTGGTGCAGCAGTACCAGAACCTGCAACGATCGGCGGTATGTTGTTAGGTGGATGGTTGTTAAAGATGAAACGCGATCGCAAAGTTAGCGAAACTGTTTAATTAGAATTAGTAAAGCATTGTAAATAATGTCTAATATAATTTAGCTCCTAAATATATGATTTGGGAGCTATCTTTTATAGGGAAAATAATAATATTACAGTCAATAATAGGGTGCATCTCATATTTGCAAAAAAACAATATTTTAACTAGGCAAATATCTAGTATTTTTGTTTATAGTCAACTTTGGCGAAGACAGCGCAACAACGGTTTTTACAATGAAAGAGATGCACCCCAATTATATTTGTAGGGGCGGGTCGATAAATAATGATATAAACCAACCATATACATAAACCCGCCCCTGCCCTATCAATTAAT
>CAWUOF010000653.1:0-2484 GCA_963923765.1 uncultured bacterium
CCATGCCCCCTGCCCCATGCCCAATTTTCATATTAAATTACATCGTCTACTACGATCGCGCCCTCTCCTTAAGCCCAAACACCGCATATTAGCGGCAGTATCCGGTGGCCAAGATTCCCTGTGTTTAATTCGTTTACTCCTGGACTTACAACCCAAATGGGGCTGGGAATTAGCTATAGCCCATTGCGACCACCGTTGGCCAGCCGATGTCGGCAATGCCGAACATTTGGCAACAATAGCTAAAAACTGGCAAGTACCTTTTTATCTCCAAACAGCTATAGAAATTACCGCCAGTGAAGGGGCAGCGCGAAAATGGCGTTATCAAATTCTCCAGGAAATTGCCCAAAAAAATAATTATCACTACATAGTCACTGGTCATACAAAAAGTGATTTAGCGGAAACTCTTTTATATAACCTTATTCGCGGTACTGGTGCTGATGGAATGCAAGCCTTAGCATGGCAACGTTCCCTAGCACCTAATGTATTATTAGTGCGTCCATTATTAGCTTTTACTCGTCAGGAAACCGGCGAATTTTGTCAACAACAGCAGTTACCTGTGTGGGAAGATGCTACTAATCAAAATTTACAGTATGCTCGTAATCGTATTCGTTTAGAATTGTTACCCTATTTGCAAACTAATTTTAATCCACAAGTAGAGGAAGTTTTAGCCCAAACGGGAGAACTTTTAAGGGCAGATGTGGAATATTTAGAAACAGCCGCTAGTGCTGTATTACAGCAGGCATTATTATTAGATAGTAATAGAGAAACTGATTTAGATAAAATTACTCTAAATAACTCTATATTTGCAATTAAACTACCTTTACAATTAAATCGGCAAATTTTGCGATCGCACCCGATCGCCTTACAACGTCGTGCTATTAGACAAGTATTAAAACAAATTTTACCTTCTGCTCCTAATTTTGAGCATATTGAAAAAATTACAGCTTTAATTACTGCTCCTAATAAATCTTGTACAGACCCTTTACCTGGGGGAGCGATCGCCCGTGTTAACGGTGATTATATTTACATTGAGTTTATCAATTAACCCTAGATAAAAACTCTACCAAAAATTATTTAAATTAGATATCTGGTTTTGGCAGAATTCTTAAAAATTTTACAATCTGACCTGTGACTTCTATGCCAATAATATAATTATCTAGGGTAAATCGATAAAAAATGGCACTAGCACGAATTTGTCGTAATTCTGGTAGATCTGTAAGGCGCTCAAACTGGAAAAAATCATCAAAAACAAACTTGTAGACCTTTTGAAAATCCACAGTTTCTAACTTTTTTAAATCTAGCATAAATGCTCGTTCATAGCGCACTTCAAATTTCATGGGGCATAAATTTACCCCTGCTTGATGTTCTATAGGTGATTTTGCTGCTAGATTTTCGGTTCCAGAAGGGATCATAAAAATTCTAGTAATTGAATAGCTTCTTCACGAGTCAGGGTGTTACCAGGATGAACAATTCGTTTAGTTTCTTGAATTGCTTTGTTAATATATAAATCATAATATCTTTCTCGCATTACTCTCCATAAACTTTCTAGGTCTTCATCGGATAATTCATCTATTAATTCATGGAAAACATTTCGCAAAAAATTCATATTTAACTAACTCCGTACAATAATCAATCTCAAATTATAAAATTTGAGATTGCCCAATTTTCCTTTTTATTTTTGATGGAATATTTACTGAATTTTAGTAACTATTAGATAGTTGCTTCTACAGCTTTTTGTAATTGCGATCGCAACGCCTCTACATACTTAGGCCAGCCAATTACTATTGACTGAGTATGGGCAAGGGTGTCAGGATTAATCACATCAGCATGAAAACTTATGGGTTCACCATTTAGATCACAACAGGTTAAGCCGGCTGCTTTAGCTAAGGCGATCGGTCCGGTAGTATCCCAAAGTTTCACTCGACCATTTAGATACAGATAAATACCGACATTTCCCTTAATAACTTCAATTACTTTCAGTCCAAAACTACCTAAACAATAAAATTCAGCCCCGGGAATATTTTGCAAAATAGCATCACCAAATTTTAACATATCTTTTTGTCCTAACATCATCGGACAGAAAGATTCGGAAGGATTAGGGGGTTCTTTGGGTAATAATTCTTGGGGTGTTTCATTATCAGTAGCTTGAAATAATCCCCATTCTGGCCCACCATAATAGATTTGCTTTTGGGATGGGGCGTAGATCCAACCAGCTACAGGATAGTTATCTAATAGTAAACCCACCATAACCGCATAATGGGGTTTCCCTTTGATGAAATCATCAGTACCATCTAGGGGATCGATGCACCACAAACGGCGATTGTCGGTATAAAACATCTGTTTCGATCGCTCGTTTTCTTCTGTGATAATACCATCTCCAGGAAACAGTGTTGCAAATCCTTCTGATAATTGTTGATCTAATAATCTATCAACGCTAGTTACGTAATCATCTGGGCCTTTTTCATAAATTTGAAATTCTTTACT
>CAWUOF010000654.1:0-2470 GCA_963923765.1 uncultured bacterium
GTCCTACCATGTATGAAAATTCTATTGTAGAAGGGGAAACAGGTTTACTTTATCGTTCACCAGAAGACTTTGAACTAAAACTAAGGGAATTAATAGAAAATCCAAAATTACGTCATAGTTTAATTACTAATGCATATCATTATGTCAAAAATAATCGGTTATTATCCCAACATTATCGCCAACGTAGAGATTGGTATTTACAAATGCGGGATGAATTACCAAGATTAAATGCTGAATTATATAGTAGATTTCCGGAATTATTTGAAGATTAGAAATCTATATAATGGCAGAAAAACCAGGAATAAAAATTATGGCGATCGAACTTAAAATAAATTAAAACCGATCGCCTGGTATAGTTAGCTAATATCTACTATCGGCTGTTGCTGGCATTTGAGATGCCATAAATTTACCAATCAAGTCGGCTATTTCTCGGAAATAACCATCAGGCAAATTATGATCTGCACCAGAGATAATTGCTAATTTAGCATTGGGAATTTCTCTTGCAAAAGTTTGACAATGCCAGACGGGAATAGTTTTATCCCGATCGCCTCCAATTACTAGGGTTGGCAATCGTAATTTATGAATTTCCTTTTCTACAGTATCCACCACCTCTTTTGCACGCAAGCGACTGATTAAAAATGAGCGGGCTACAGGTTGAGAAACTATGCTTTTTCGTATCCACCAGATTTTTTCTATTTCGGCGCGTTTTCCCTTCATTTTAGCGAAAGGAGTTGCCAAGTGTAACGCCCAGTCAACTAAGGGAGTTTTCCATAGTAAAGGGCGTAAATTAAGGTGGCGATCGGCAAAGCTATCATCTCGAATTCCTGCCGGCGCAGTTAATATCAAACCTTGGGTTAAATTGGGATATTTTAATGCGTAAGCAGAAGCTACCCAACCACCAAAAGAATGACCGAGAATATAGCAAGATTCTATACCGAGTTTTTCGACAAACTGACGGACAAAAGCAACAGAAATCGCAACATCATAGCGAATCATCGGTTTAGATGATTCCCCAAATCCGATCAAGTCTAAACTAATACAACGAAAGTGGGATTTTAACTTTTGTATCAAAGGTAGCCAACAAGCTGCATCGCCAAAAAATCCATGCAGCATTAGCAAAGTAGGGCCATGACCTATTTCTAGGTAAGCAGCTTTGAGATCATTAGCAGGTATAGCGGGTGTTGGCGACAAATTAACAAAGCGTTTGATTGGCATTGGTGACATCTAAAGATAACGCTATGTAAAAACCCCTATCGGGGCGATCGTGCGAGAAGCTCTCAACACTTGTTGATTAACATTACTACAAAAACATCTCTTTTGCTTATATATTTACTGATTAATTCACTTATTTTTTTTATTTTGATCAACTTGGTAATAATTCGTGATATCCTTAGCGGGCCATTTTACCTTAGCCGCATAAGTTTTTACATATTACAACTTCCTCACCTAAAATTTCCTCTTTATTTACATTTTTCCGAGAATTTATAATTAAAGTTATTTATATTTGATTTTTACCCAAATTAATATTATAATTAATATTATACTTAATTAATACAATGCGTCAGCACTAAAACTTTACTAATTTTTTTTAATAACTGACGCACCTTACCACCTGTTGATAATTTTATAATTCTCCAAAACGTTCTCGATAACGTGCTAACATCGCCTCTAGTTCATCGGCTCGTTGACGTTCAACTTCAGCCCTTTGACGTTCAGCTTCGGCACGTTTTTCTGCTTCCTGTCGTGCTAAAATTTCCTGATGTAGTTGTGCTAATAACTCATCGGGAATTAATAACTTTTCTCCCGTATCCTCTCGATAAAAACCTATTAATTTATCTTCAATAGCTAAACGTAGTTGTAAAGGTTCGCAACGACTATCAGTAATAGGCTGATAAAATTCTCCTTGGAGGCGATACCCTTGCAATTTTTCTGCTATCCATTCTCCTTTTGGATCGAAAAGCCAGTATTCTTTTACTCCTAACTGTTCATACAGAGTTTTTTTGAAATTTTTATCATGGTTTTCCGTACCTTTTGATGTCATTTCAAAAATAACTACTGGCACCTGACCTTCTTCCCAGATTTTATAATTATCCCTGCCTCCAGGTTGAACATCAAAAATTACCATCACATCAGGGGCAACTCGCAAAGCGGGAAAACCTTGGGAATAGAAAAGAAATTGATTACCTAAAACAGTTGCTTGACGATCTTTAAGATATTGTCGGCAAACTTCTAGGGTAGTCATTAAGGCGTATAAATGATCGTAGGTTTCTGCCACAGGTTCACCATCGGCACTAGGATAAAATACTTGTTGAGCTTTTTCGGTTGTAGGTAAAACTGCTGTCATAATTTTTTATAGTTTATTTAATTTATTATACAGCACCTAGTATTGGGAAATACAAATATAAATTATACAATTTTTTGGTATTGACAGATAAATATATTTCTTGAATACCGATTTATTGCCAAAGTC
>CAWUOF010000655.1:0-2455 GCA_963923765.1 uncultured bacterium
GGCAGCGTCAGATGTGTATAAGAGACAGCATAAAAATAGTATGATAAATTGTACAATTTCTTTACCTGTAGATTAGCCAGGAAAGAAACATCTAAACCAACTAAGTGCTATCAGATACTATTCCTATTATATCATATTCAGGATAATTATCTCACCAGTTCCCAAAATATTCAATAAAAAGTTGATTTTTTCTACTATAATCAAAAAATCTGGTATTTAATTTTTAGAATTTTTACCAATTAAATAAAAATATTATATCTTTTTTAGATTTTTTCTTAACCAACTTTTACAAATAATTACAAAAATATGTAATTTTTACTAAAAAATTTTAAGCTTTATGTAGTTTAGAGATTTAAACCGATAATTTTTCTAATAAATATAGAATAAATAAATATGGTGGCAAATATTGGCAACAAAACAGCCACAATACTGTAATTAGCCGATAGGGTAGGGACGGCAACAAAACAATTGCAGCGCTGGAGTGTTAAATTAGCAGAATAAATATAATACTATATTTCAAATGTGCCAAAAAAAGGCATGATGTGTTATTAAGGACAATATGATTTTTTCTGATAAAATATTTACTAGGGCCTGTGATGTTGAAGGTAGATAATACCCCATTAAACACTCGATCGCATTTCACCCAATGGGCAGAAGCAGCCCTGGGTATCCCTGGAGTGCAAATACAAATCCGGTGTCAGGGCAATAACCTGCATATCCTTTGTGAAAGTACCCATCCTCCCGATAAAAATATCGCAGTTAGCCAATTTCTGCGGGCTATTGATCAAACTAATTTAGATTTTTTCATGCCCAAGGACCAAGCAACTATATATCATCAGATATTTTTATATGGTCGGAAAATTGGTAAAAATATTCCAGCTTGGATGGTGGAAATTGATCTCAATGCAATCGATCGACATCTCGAAGCATTAAAATCAGGAAATATATTAGGGGAAATTAACCCGAATCGATGGGCGGCTTTGGCAAAGACAACAGAAAAACCTACAAAAGAAAGCAGCCATCAGACGAGTGATAAACCAGCAATGGCAGTGTTAGTAGCAGACGATCGCCTACTCATAGAAGCCGATCGCGCAGAAGTTTATCGGCAAGAAGCCCAAACAGGAAAGCCAGAGGCGATCGCCCGCTATCTGAGCGCAATTCTCAGTAATTTAGGCGTAGCCATCAAAGTCAAAACAGAATTAAAAACAAATTCCTCTCTAGGGAGAAAATTAGAACAAGAACAAATAAATCGTTTATGGGTATTTTGTTCTTCAGCTTATAGCCCAGATCCGCTATTATTATCAGAACCGATTGCTCAACGCTTACGAAATTTAAAATTACAAAAATTTCAAGACGCTTTAATTTTATTTCAAGTACAGGGCGAAACATCACCAGATTGGATATTAAGAGTTGATCTTACCCCCATTGATGAAATGCTAGAAAAATGGGCAAAATGGGGAGATGGTCAAGCCCTAGCAAGATTAATAAATAACTCTTTAGCCAGTATAGGGGTAGAAGTGCGAGCGGTAATGAAAGAATTTACCCTGCATTTATTCTGCACCTTAATTAAAACAGAAGTAATTCAGCGTGGAGAAGCCCAAGCACCAGAACAGCAAACAGTAATGGCAATTATTAACCCATTATTAAATAAAATTGCTCCTCAAGGATTGCAAGCGGCTACTATTTACGGATTAAATAGAACCCAATTTAATCCTCAAAATACCATTAATCCCGATAAAGAAGCACCAGCCTGGATAGATTGGGTAAATTTACCAGCCCAAAAAGATCCCCTGAAAGCAGCATCCACGCGAGAATTAGCAAAAGCAGGAGATATAGAAGCATTAACATTTTTACTCGATCGCCTACTAAATCCTAACCTCGATCGAAAATTAGCGATCGGCGGTATTCGTATTCAAATCTTACCAAAAGAAGACATATTACATTTAATGGTAAGCGCTCCCGTTTGTCCGGTGCAATCCCAAGTAGCTCCACAAATTACTAATCTATTAAAAAGTTTAGCAATTAAAAATATTGCCGGAATCAGAATTTATGGGCGTCGATCGGGAGAAAAACAACCTTTGTGGCGTTACGGCTTAGATTTTCGTTCCGTATCATCTCCAAAAGTAACAGAAACTATACCAGAATTTACCAGCGATCGAACAGATGTAGCCGAAGATTTACAATTACAAAACGGCCAAATAATTCTCCGTCCTCCCATTACCACGCAACGGGGTAAAAATCCCACTAAACAAGAACATATTCCCCTCATATTGCAAGTATTAGCACAGCTATTAATAGCTTCGCAACTATTTGTAACTAGCAACAATACACTAGCAAATCCAACGCGATCGGCTACCTTGAGTAGGAAAAAATATAAATCTAAAAACGCGGCAATAGCAGTAATTTGGGCAGCTTTAGGATTACTATTAGCTTTACAAACAGATTGGTTAGTAGG
>CAWUOF010000656.1:0-2449 GCA_963923765.1 uncultured bacterium
TTTCTGTAGCTACTAATGTTCGCATTACAAACGATCCATTTTCACCTCCAGAATTAGAAGTAAGGGCAGAAAAAGCTACTTTTCGGCGTTTGACACCTTTAGTAGATGAAATATCCACAAAAAATTCCCGGATAGTTTTTGACCAGGGATTTACTTTACCAACTTTAGTGAATAGAGTAGTACTTAATCGCGATCGAGAAGCAGATACAGGTTTGCGTATCGGTTATGATGGTAAAGATAGAGGGGGATTATTTATTGAAAGAGGTTTTCAGTTAGTTTCTGATGAAAAAGTATCTTTAACCATAACACCACAATTTTTAATTCAAAAAGCCTTATCAGAAAAAAGTTTTGATGTATTAGATCCAGCAATTTATGGTTTGCGAGGTACATTAAAAGCTAATCTCGGCCCTGGTACTACCCTCAAAGGAACAGCAACTTTTACAAATTTAGGAGATAGTGCTTTAGATAATTTGCGGGCTAATTTAAGGTTGCGTCGAGATTTACCAGGAGGTTATGCTGTAGGGGCAGAATATACCTATCGCGATCGTATTTTTAACGGGTCTTTAGGTTTACGGACTATTCAAACCAGTGTAGGGGCTTTTATAACTTCTCCAGTAATTCGTCTCGGTAAAACAGGTATAAATTTAAGTTATCAAGGACTAATACAAGGCGTTAATGCTGACACCGATCGCATAGATTTAATTTTAGAAAAAGGCCCAACTTCCACTAATAGCCGTATTAGTTTAGCCCGTGTGCAAGGTAGTTTTGCTATTAACCGACCTTTTCAATTATGGCGGGGCAAACCCTTACCTGCTACACCTACACAGGGGTTAAAATATACACCAAATCCTGTAGTACCTTTTATTGCCTTTATTCCTGGTGTGACTGGTGTTGCTAGTTACTATAGCAGTGGCGATAATCAATCGGCCCTAATTGGGACGGTTTCCCTGGTGGGACAATTCGGGCATTTTTCCCGCAAATTTTTGGATTTTACAGGGGTTAATATTAGTTATTCCCAGTTTGTTACCAGTGGTTCATCCCCGTTTCTGTTCGATCGTATTGCTGATACCAAAGTACTATCTTTTGGGATAACTCAGCAAATATATGGTCCCTTTCGTTTTGGTTATCAAACTGCTTTGAATTTAAATACAGGCACAGCAATAAGTACCGATTATATTTTAGAATATAGCCGCCGTACCTATGGAGTTAGTTTGCGTTACAATCCTAATCAACAAATAGGTTCCATTAATCTGCGTATTAGTGATTTTAACTGGACGGGAGGAACTCAACCTTTTGATACAGATATTCGTCAGGTGGAAGGAGGTATTATTAGATAGTCATTAAAATGTTTATTAATGTAATAAGTATAAAATATCAAATAGTTTTAGTTAGGATTTGCATAATATTAAATACTCAAGTAAAATAATGGAAATAAATAAATCCCGAAAATCCAAATTTTTATTTATACAATGCTTTTTCGCTAAGTAAAATAAATACATTTCCAGTTTATTAAAAAAATTGGGAATTTTCGCCGCCTAGTACTTCATCCAACTACAAGCCCCTGTATAGCATTAACCAGACTGAGACTGGACAAATATTACCACAGAAACCTAGACGGTGAAATATTCCCCGTTGCTTGTTACCCTTGGTCCATTGTCTGATATAAATACAAAAAAGTAAAATGTGATTCAACTGATTGACAATTTTGGCTTTTAAATTTACCAATAAACTAAAAATGGCAGTATATCAGATAGTACTAATCTAAAAGCATTATGGCTGAACTGGCAAAGGGTTCTACTGAATTGACAACAAATGATGCAGCTAATAGTGCGGCAGGTCTGCTGATTCGCTATAGTTTTGATATATCTGATTGGCCTGTTGATCAATTAATTGCCCATTGGCTCGATCGCTATCAAGCAAACTGGGTACGTTTAGCAGTTATCGAAGCATTATATCAAGGACGTTACAAAGCTGTTTCTGTAGAACAAATTTTAGCCTTTTGGCAACGACGTGGCCAACCTCTTTATCATTTTAATCACGAATTTGAACGGTTAGTATGTTCCAGGTTTTCTGATTATACATCCCCCAAAGCAGATAATCGTCGCAATAAATCAAAACTAAATTCAATTCTATTACAAGCTAACATAGAATCAACTAATTTACCTGATAAAATTACACCAGAAAATACTGATAATACTGAATCAATCATAGTCAATAATTCGGCTGAGGCAAATATTTCTTCACCTTTTGCAGAAGCTTTACCATCTACACCTGTATATAATTCTTTGTCAAAACCAGAATTATCTCCGATTAATTTTCCAGCCCTAGATGATAATGAGATAGTTTCGGCGGAAATGCGAGTGCAATTAAGTGCTATTTGGGCGCAAATTGGTAAAGCCGCGATCGCTCCTGCTGCCATTAATGAAACACCTTTAACACCACCAATAAT
>CAWUOF010000657.1:0-2443 GCA_963923765.1 uncultured bacterium
AAATTCTGAATATGCCAGCCAATTTTACAACAAATTACTATTAACTCTCTATAATCTTGGGGCTTTAGTTCCTGAAGAAATTATCCAACAAAAAGCTTGGTGGCGAATATTAACTTCTACCTTTCTTCACTTTGGTTTTTTGCATTTATTTATGAACATGATTGCTTTAGCATTTTTAGGCCCTTTTGTAGAATTTACATTAGGAATACGGCGATATTTATTTACCTATTTTACTGCGGGAATTGGCTCGATGTTAGTTGTTACTTATGCATCAGTAATGGGTTATTCGCAAGCTGAGTTTGTTGTCGGTGCTTCTGGCGCTATTATGGGTATAATTGGTGCTACTGCTGCTATAATGTTAAGGGGATGGCAAAAAGAAAAATCTCGTATTGCTTCCAAGCGTTTACGAGCAATTTTATTTATAATTGCTTTTCAAATAATTTTTGATATTTCTACTCCCCAAGTAAGTTTTGTCGGTCATACTGCCGGAATGATTATAGGGTTTTTAATTGCCTCTTTATTGAAACATAAATGGCAGAAAAATAAATAATATATACTGGTTTAAAATTATAAATATAAATTAATAATTTTTCTGGTAATACCATCATAAAAAACACCCTAGCATGACTGCTAGGGGTGTTAAAAATGTTGGTTGTGTTTAACTTATGGAACTAATAGCAAACTCTCGCCTGGGATTAGATTTAATTATCTTAACGTTACCATCTGCGGTAATATCAACTAGAGCAGTATCTCCATCTTGAATAATACCTGATAGCATTGCTTCCGCGAGATTATCTTCTAAAAGTCTCATAATAGCTCGTCGTAAAGGACGTGCCCCATAGATGGGATTATATCCGGCTAAAAGTAAATGATGTTTAAAATTATCGGTTACTTCTAGTTGAATTTGATGCTCATTTAAACGATTAGCAATATCTTGCACCATTAAGCCGACAATTTGTTTTACTTCCTCTAAACTCAAAGGTGCAAAGACAATAATATCATCTAAACGATTTAGTAATTCTGGGCGAAAATATTGTTTTAGTTCCTGATTAACTAAATGGCGAATGCGATTATATTTAGCTTGTGTTTGATTGTCGCTAAATTCAAAACCTATACCTTCGCCATTTTTATCAATTACCTGGGAACCGATGTTAGAAGTCATAATAATTAGGGTGTTTTTAAAATCCACCTCACGACCATTAGCATCAGTTAATCTGCCTTCTTCTAGAAGTTGTAGCATTAAGTTAAATATATCCGGATGCGCCTTTTCAATTTCATCAAAAAGTATTACTGTGTAGGGTCGGCGTCGTACTGCTGTGGTAAGCTGTCCGCCTTCTTCATATCCGGCTAACCCTGGGGAAGTTCCGATTAGTTTAGATAGGTTTTCAACTTCCATATATTCGGACATATCTAAGCGAATCATGGCTTTTTCAGAACCGAAAATAGCAGCCGCTAATGTTTTGGCTAATTCGGTTTTTCCAACACCTGTAGGACCGGAAAAAATAAAACTAGCAATGGGACGATTAGGATTTTTTAAGCCGACTCGGGCACGACGAATTGCACTAGCAACAGCAGTAACGGCGGTTTTTTGACCGATAATACGTTGGTGTAATTTTTCTTCTAGGTTTAATAGTAATTCAGCTTCGGATTCGGTGATTTTATTAATAGGAATACCTGTCCAAGCAGCAACTATTTGGGCAATGTCTTCTGGCTCGACTACTGGAATATCATCAGGATTGGGGGGTAAAAAGTATTTATTGTTGGCAATGGCGCGAAGTTGATCTTCTATTTGTAATTCTCGATCGCGTAATTTTCTGGCTTTCTCGAAATTTTGCGCTTGCACTGCTTCTTCTTTGGCTTTGATTACTTGTGGTAATTCTTGCCGGAGTTGGGTTTTAATAGAAACTTTGAGTTTTTTTAAGCGAATTCTGGAGCCGGCTTCGTCGATTAAATCGATCGCCTTATCTGGTAAATAGCGATCGCATATATAACGATGGGAAAGTTTAACGGCTGCTTCTAATGCTTGATTAGATATTTTTACTTTGTGATGATATTCATATCCTTCTCGCAAACCGTATAAAATATCAATAGTATCTGTAACGGAAGGTTCTTCAACTATTACTGACTGAAATCTCCGCTCTAATGCGGTATCTTTTTCTATATATTTGCGATATTCATCTAGTGTAGTTACACCTATACACTGCAAATCACCTCTAGTTAAAGCAGGCTTTAATAAATTAGCAGCATCCATGCTACCTTGTAAGGTTCCTGTGCCAATTAAATTATGAATTTCATCAATTACTAAAATTATATTTCCGGCTTCGCGAATTTCTGAGACGATCGCCTGTAAACGATCTTCAAATTCTCCTCTGTATCGAGTGCCAGCTACTAGCAAGCCCATATCTAAACTAAAGACTTGCTTATTGATTAACATATCTGGTAC
>CAWUOF010000658.1:0-2437 GCA_963923765.1 uncultured bacterium
CAATATGAGCCTCTGACAGATCCGGCTTTGTTACAAAATAAATTAGACATAGCCTTTATCTGTGGCTTGCCTTTTATTCAGTATTATCGCCATTTTTCCGAACAAATACAAGCTTTAGTTGCGCCAGTTATGCAGGCTAAACGTTATCAAAATCGCCCGGTTTATTTTTCAGATATTATTGTTAATGCCAAGAGTAATTATCAAGCTTTTGCTGATTTAGCTAATCAAACTTTTTCCTACAACGATCGCGGCTCCAATAGCGGTTATAATTTAGTACGTTATCGCCTATTACAAGCTGGATACTCTAATCATTTTTTTAAGCAAACTATTGCCGCAGGTTCCCATCAAAATTCTATTAAATTAGTTGCAGAAGGAATAGCAGACTGTGCTGCCATTGATAGCATTGTTTTAGAACAAGAATTACAGGATTTTCCCGAATATTCTCAACATTTACGAATTATAGAATCTCTTGGACCTTTTCCCATTCCGCCTATAATAGTATCGCAAAAATTAGGTTCGGTATTTATTAACTCTTTACAGTCAGCCCTTTTACACCCTGATACAGAATTGCAATTAGCAATGGCAAAAGCAGGAATCAAATGTTATGTCCCGGTAAAATCAGAAGATTATCTTATGCTTGGTAATATATACGATATTACTTTAAAAGCTGGTTATGAAATCATAGGAAATAACCATAAATAAACTGATTTGTTTCCTAACATAAATATTGGCTAAATTTTTGCCTAAATTGTAGCAAATTCAATAAAAAACCGGGTGTAATGTTTTAATTTTTTTCATATTCCCGGTTTTTATTTATAAAAAATTTTAATTTAACCAGCTAAATATTTATCAACCAACCATGTATCAGAAAATTGGGGATAATTTTTTATTCCTAAATTATCGTTTTTTCATGGTAATTTACTAGAAAATACTGGAATATATCGCTTAGATTCAAATCGTTTTGCTAATAATTCTAACGATTTAAAATTAGTTTCGTTACGTAACCAAGCATCAAGATAAATTTCCTCGAATAAATCTCTTTGAGCATGACTGCCCCCAATTTGATATAAACGATGTAAAATTGGTTGAAGTTGATTAATAGTTGTTGTCCAATTTTGATTAGCATGAGCAATTAGCCCTCTGGCTGCGGGAATTACTATTTCTATCCAAGTTTTTTGTAAATAAGGCTTGATTAAATTTACATGACTTTCCATGCTATTCAACATTTCTGTTACTAAATCGTTTTTACCTGCTTTAGCTAAGGCATAAACATAGTGTAAATCTTGAAATGGTAAGGCGTGTTCGTGAATGCGGGGAACTAGATAATTTGCTAATTGTTGCCAGCGTGTACCTACATTTACTTCCCGTAATTCTAAACGTAATAGTAGGGAAATAGCGCCTATTTGGTCTTTGCAAGATTCTTTCCAGGCCCGACCCCAAATATGGTTATCATATAATTCTAAAACTTTATTGATGTCTTGTTTGGCTAGGTAATAAAGTGCGATATGCCACCAGTTATGGGTGTAAAGCATGGTATTGCAATTTTCCCAAAATGGAGAAAGTTTTTCCATCCATTGGATACCTTCTTGAAATCTTCCTTGAGTTTCCATAACGTGGGCAACTGCATGATGCGCCCAAGAATCTTTGGGGTTAATTTCGGTGGCTTTTCTTCCCAATGTTTCTGCTAATTCGAGTTGATGGCATTGTTCGTAGGCAAAAGCTATCATACCATAGAGAAAATGATGATTTTGGTTCGCAGGTAAGACTTTTTGGGCGATGTTTAGTAGTCCTTTTTGATTGCCTTGGTAAAAGTAGTGATATTGTGCTAGTTGTACTGAGGCTATGTCTTGTGGATATTTATCGCCTATTTCTTCATGGCAGGCGATCGCTTTTTTGATATCTTTTTCTCCCCATGCTTCTATCCCAGTAATATATAGTTGTTCTCTTTCTGTAGTTTTGTCTTTGTATTTTTTTGCCCCTTGTAAATAAGGTTTTGCTTGTTCCCAAGCTATTGCAGTTTCTAAGGATAAATAATGGGCGGCTGCATGGGCATAGGCTAGGGCACAGGTAGGATCTGCTTCTATGGCTTGTAGGATAATTAAAGGGTTATTTCCGTAACTGAGAGACTGTTCAATAAATTTATCGATCGCCGCGATCGCCTCTGGGGACTTGGTAGTAACTTCTAATCCTTGATTGTCTTTTAACATATATAGTCTCCACTAATATTTTTGCGTCTACTGCTAATTTTTGCCCTTTTACTCTGGTCACTAATTATCACAGCTATTAGGTATTTAATTTGTTGATCAAATAAATATTTATCCTGGTAAAAATCCTTCAGATAAATACTGGGAATGAAAAAAGAGAGGAAAAATCAATGCCTATTAGCAAAATTTCCATATCTAGGCAGCAAATAATCAAAATTAAATGCATACCAGCG
>CAWUOF010000659.1:0-2434 GCA_963923765.1 uncultured bacterium
GTTTTAAGACGTTCCTATCTGGAATTAGGAGATGATAACGCCCAAATTCCCAAGGAAGAAGGTATCGTTCCGGAACTGCTCGATCGAGTCTTCCCCATCCATGAAATAGTCAAAGTTGACATATTTTTGCCCGGATGTCCGCCACCAGCCGATCGCATTCAAGCGGCTATAGCACCATTGCTAGAAGGCAAACAACCCGTCATGGCAGGGCGAGAAATGTTGAAGTTTGGTTAAAAAATTATCAGCTAATGACTAATTATGCAAAAATAAACAATTAGTCATTAGCTATTAGCAAACCAGCTATTAGCAATTAGAGATTAATGAAAAAGGACATAATGAAAGCATCAGACATAATGACAACTTCTGTGGTCACAATTCGCGGTTCCGCAACGGTGGCAGAGGCAATAAAAATATTAAAAACTAAAGGATTACGTGCCCTAATAGTAGAACGTCGTCACGAAGAAGACGCCTACGGAATTGTTACCGAAACGGATATAGTTTATAAAGTAACAGCATTCGGTAAAGATCCCAAAAAAATGCGGGTTTACGAAATTATGACTAAACCTTGTATTGTCATAAATCCCGATCTTTCCGTAGAATATGTAGCACGTTTATTTGCCAATACAGGAATCAGAAGAGCACCTGTAATTAAAGATTCTCTATTAGGTGTAATTTCTGTCACCGACATTCTCACTAAAGGAGATTTTGTCGAAAAACCCAAAGAAGTTTTAATGGAGGATACAATCAAACAAGCAATCACAGAAGCTCGCTCGATTAGCGCTACAAAAGGCGCTAGTTCTAAAGAAGCCGCTGCCGCTTGGGATATAGTCGAAGAATTGCAAGCAGAAGCAGCCCACCAACGCAATAAAAAACCAGAAAGAACCGCTTTTGAAATCTATTGCGAACAAAATCCCGAAGCAATAGAAGCGCGAGTTTATGATAATTAAAATTCGCTAATGGTTGATAGCTAATAGCTAATGTTTAAAAGATTTTTAGACCAAATTAAAGTTGTATTTACCATTTGTAAATAAACATTGTTGCAATGCAAGCGCTCCTATTAAAATAGAAGCAAAAATTATAAATATTTGCCTAGTTACAAATAGTTTTTTTACAAAAATGAGGTCAAATTAAACAAGTTTAAATAGCAAAAAAATCCAACATTAACTATTAGCTATAACCCTAAAAACAAGCAATAAAAAATACAGAGGATTTCCATGTCGAAAACAGTAGTAATCGACCCGGTGACTCGGATTGAAGGTCACGCGAAAATATCTATTTTTCTTGATGATGCGGGAGAAGTATCTGATGCCCGTTTTCATGTAGTGGAATTTCGCGGCTTTGAAAAATTTTGTGAAGGCAGACCCTTTTGGGAAATGGCAGGAATAACTGCCAGAATATGTGGCATTTGTCCGGTAAGTCACTTGCTGGCTTCTGCAAAAACAGGCGATAAAATTCAAGCAGTAAAAGTACCCCCTGCTGGGGAAAAATTGCGGCGAATGATGAATTTAGGGCAAATAGTTCAATCCCATGCCCTGTCATTTTTCCACCTCAGTAGTCCGGATTTTCTGTTAGGATGGGATAGCAATCCGGCAACACGCAATGTATTTGGCTTAATGAATGCTGACCCGAATTTAGCTAGGGCTGGAATTCGTTTACGTCAGTTTGGACAAAAAGTAATCGAATTGTTGGGAGCGAAAAAAATTCACCCTGCTTGGGCAGTGCCAGGGGGTGTACGATCGCCTTTAGATACCGCCGGACGTGATTGGATCCGCGATCGCTTGCCCGAATCTTTCCAAACTACAACTATCGCCATCGATCTATTTAAACGCCTCTTAGATCAATTTAGTACCGAAGCGGAAGTATTTGGTAAATTCCCTTCCCTATTTATGGGCTTAGTCGGTAAAGATGGCGTTTGGGAACATTACGGCGGACATATACGTTTTGTCGATTCTAATGGTAATATTGTCGCCGATAATCTCAGTGAAGATGATTATAAAGAATATCTGGGTGAAGCAGTAGAATCCTGGTCTTATTTGAAATTCCCCTATTACAAACCCTTGGGATATCCTAATGGTATGTATCGAGTCGGACCATTAGCAAGATTAAATGTTTGTAAAAATATTGGTGTACCAGCAGCCGATAAAGAATTATTAGAATTTCGCGATCGGGCTGGTGGCGTTGCTACTTCTTCTTTCTTCTATCACTATGCCCGGTTAATTGAAATTCTCGGCGCATTAGAATATATTGAACAACTAGTAAACGATCCTGATGTTCTTTCTGATCGTACCCGTGCCACTGCTGGAATTAATCAACTCGAAGGTGTTGGCGTTAGCGAAGCACCACGCGGCACTTTATTTCATCATTATCAAGTAGATGAAGACGGCTTACTGCAAAAAGTAAACCTAATTATTGCCACAGGTCAAAATAACTTGGC
>CAWUOF010000660.1:0-2432 GCA_963923765.1 uncultured bacterium
TAAACGCCCAATTCCTTCTGGTCGAGTTAAACCCAGAGATGCTTTAATATTCGCTATCTCCCTTGCCACTCTTTCTTTTACCTTACTTACAGTATTTGCCAATTTATTAGCAGCTATTTTAGCAATGGCGGGTATTGTTTTTTATGTCTTAGTTTATACCCATTGGCTGAAACGTCATAGCGTCCAAAATATTGTTATTGGCGGCGCTGCTGGCGCTATTCCTCCCCTAGTAGGATGGGCGGCAGTGACAGGGGATTTAAGTTGGGCACCTTGGATCATGTTTACTATTATCTTTATGTGGACACCACCCCATTTCTGGGCTTTGGCTATGATGATTAGGGATGATTATGCTGCCGTTGGTGTACCAATGTTACCGGTAATTGAGGGTGATGAAATTACTGCCCGTCAAATTTGGTTTTATACCTTGTTACTGTTGCCGATAAGTTTGTTATTGGTTTTTCCCCTTAATGCTAGTGGTGGTCTTTATGCAGTTGTAGCTGTATTATTGGGGGGAATTTTTGCTGTTAAAGCTTGGCAGTTGTTACAAAATCCTAGCGATCGCCAAGTATCTCGATCGCTGTTTAAATATTCGATTTTGTATCTGATGTTATTGTGTGCGGGTATGGTATTTGATAGTTTACCCATTACTCATCAAATCGAAAATGCGATCGCCCAAAATCTGCAAACTATTATTAGTTTGATTCCCATGTTACAAGTTTATTAGTTACTAGTTTATTAGTTACTAGTTTATTAGGTTAGCTTGAAATTTGCTCAACCTCACAAAAGTAACTAAATGAAAAATCTTAGCGGGTTATTTAGCCCGCTTTTTTATCCCAGTCGCCATTACAGTTAGGATAGAGATTTTATCTTTGACAAATAACCTGAATAAACCCGCCCCTATTTTGATAGGCGATCGCTAGTTTTCCTAATATTCGGCGAAAATTGCCTGCGATAAATAAAAAAATATTTAAACCAAAGACTTAGTAGCGATCGCCTGTCAATAATTCCAGCCATCATCAATTATTAATGTCAATATGGTAGCGATCGCCGGAAGTGGGAAAAAGCATAATAAAATTTTGAAATTTTTTAAAAGTTAGTTCCCACTAAAATATTAATTATTGCAGGCGATCGATTTCTTAGCGATTATATTTAGCAGGTAAATTAGGGTCATTACGGCAAGTGCTTAAAGGCAATATTTCCCCACCATAAATCCTAGTAATGAATTGTCTTGACTTATTGGTTTTGACTTCTAATCTAATACGGTTTTTGGGGCAAATTAGGGTCTTCACGACAAGTGCTTAAAGGCAATATTTCCCCACCATAAATCATGGTAATAAATTTTTTTGATTTATTGGTTTCAACTTCTAAACAAGCACAGCCATAAATATCACCACCGAACTTGGGATCGAGGGAACTCCGAGGAAGGAATATATGTTCTTTTCCTTCAAAAGAAGGTAAATTATTCTGCCCTTTAGCTGAAAACCCACGATGATTCATCATGATCCATGTACCTTGGCTATCTTTTAAGTACAAAGCTTCTCCATACCATCCACAGCGAGTTTCTCTTGCACTTACACTCACAGGAAAAGCTACCGATAATGCTGCTAGTGCGATAAATATACTTTTTTTCATTTGTTAGCTACTACTTGCAAAATTGCATACTGATTAATTTTCTTTCTAACGATAATTTGGTAAATTAGGATCTTCACGGCAAGTGCTTAAAGGTAATATTTCCCCACCATAAAT
Source organism: uncultured bacterium (assembly GCA_963923765.1). Taxonomy (GTDB): domain Bacteria; phylum Cyanobacteriota; class Cyanobacteriia; order Cyanobacteriales; family CAWUOF01; genus CAWUOF01. The sequence goes on from CAWUOF010000660.1 coordinate 1,747, forward strand.
CATGGTAATTTTTCTTGTTGATTGATCGGTTTCAACTTCTAAACAAGCACATCCATAACCATAACGTACATTAGTAAATACTTTTTCCTTGTCATCAAAACGAGGTAAATTATCCATTCCCGGAGCCTGATATCCACCTTGTTGGGCAATAATCCATGAAACTTCGCTATCTATTAACCTCCAATGAGCTCGTGTTGGATTGCTCAACCATCCACAGCGAGTTTCACTTGCTCTTACACTCACAGGAAAAGCTACCGATAATGCTGCTAGTGTGATAAATATACTTTTTTTCATTTGTTAGCTACTACTTGCAAAATTGCATACTGATTAATTTTTGGTCTAACGAAGAAAAGGATTAGATGGCAAATTAGGGTCTTCACGACAAGTGCTTAAAGGCAATATTTCCCCACCATAAATCATGGTAATAAATTTTTTTGATTTATTGGTTTCAACTTCTAAACAAGCACAGCCATAAATATCACCACCGAACTTGGGATCGAGGGAACTCCGAGGAAGGAATATATGTTCTTTTCCTTCAAAAGAAGGTAAATTATTCTGCCCTTTAGCTGAAAACCCACGATGATTCATCATGTGCCATGTACCTTGGCTATCTTTTAAGTACAAAGCTTCTCCACTGTAATACCATCCACAGCGAGTTTCACTGGCACTTACACTCACAGGAAAAG
>CAWUOF010000661.1:0-2425 GCA_963923765.1 uncultured bacterium
GAGGTAAATATGGAATGCCCTTACAAAAATAATCACTCTTTACAAAAAATGCCTTGCCATTGGATATCTCACCCAGACGATAAATATATTAGAATATGTGACAATTGCCAAAATCATTACGATTTACGAGATTTTCGGAAATTTTCAGAACCTGGATTAACTTTTATTGCCTGTGCTATTATACTATTAATAATTGTCACTATTGGAAAACCTGACAATTCTAGTTTTGATAACGATGGTAATTTGAAACCCAAAGTTAGCAATAGTCAATAGTAAGCTATGATAATTTTCAGGTCAAATATGAGGGATGGTTAATAATCATAGTTAATGTTTTTAAAACTACCCGGTTTTTTCCACAAATCGGGTAGTTTATTATATGTATTTTGGGGTTTCTAGGGAAAAATCATCGGTTTGTTAACTAGATATAAACAGAAACTCGGTTTTTAGTCTCTTGGTTTCGGAAAAATAAAAGGCGATCGCTATTGATTTATATCCTAATATTTGCTCAAATCAATATGTCTAATTTATATAAAAATACATTAATACATTTTTATATATTTTAAAAAATACTTAAAAAATTTCATAATTATTAATAATGTTTAATTAGCATACACAGATATTTTTGTGGTTAACTTGATATAGAAAAACTTCTAGCAAAAATTCAAAACCGAACCTGGCCAATGATAAGCAAAAATACCCGTGAATTAATTAGTATCGGGAAATACTTCTTTATCACCCAGAATCACCCTTAGCTATAATTCTGTATTCTGAAATAATGAATTACTGAATTGTAGTGACACCCAGGAATTGAGATTAGAAATAGTCAAAAAATCTACTGTTACCCCTCATTACGGTGAACTATGATAACTAAAAAAACTCCCACAATAGGACTAATTGAACCTCCAGCTACAGGGCTATACGATGCCGAAGGAAAAAATTGGACTTCTTTATATCGAAATCGTTCTTTAATCAGCAAACAAGTTTTAATTCCTGACTTGCAAGCTGGAGGATTTGATGCTCAATTAGTTAACCTCAGAGATGAGAATTATAGTGAGGAATTTGGAGAAGTTTTCTGGAAAGGGATGAAGCTACGGAAAACTTATGTAGGGGGGAAAATTTCTAATCTTAATCCTGATAAGTTTGATGCTTGGGGAATTACAGTTAATTTCTCTCAAGATCGTCAAGTTACTTGTATGATTATTGAACATCTGGCGCAGGGCGATCGTCCCATTGTTGTTGGCGGTTCCGATGCCCTAGCAGAACCTCATCACTACTTAAAGGCTGGGGCTACAGCAGTAGTACAAGATAAATCAGGGGCGGCGAATTGGGCGATTTTTGACTATGTACTGGGAAAACCCCCACGTGAAGAACTCACAGGTGTTATTTTTGCAGATGGGAAACAATATCCCCGAAAAGTTAAAGCTAAAAGTCCGGAGGATTGGGCCTTACCTTCAGTAGATGTAGCGCGAGATTGTTTAGGGACTTTGCCCAATGTCCAGGGATTTGTGCCAGTGGGTTCCTTAGTGGCTGATATTGGTTGCGATCGCACCTGTGACTTTTGCATGACCCCCACTTATGGTACTGGCTTTCGGAGAATGTCTCCAGAAACAGCCCTAAAATGGTTAGCTATTCAGAAGGAAGCCGGGGCGCGATCGATTAATATCGGTTCCGATCAATTCCTTGCCCGTGTACTTTTTCCAGGGGGACGAGAAGAAATCCTCGAAATTACCAATGGGGCACGGGAAATGGGAATTACTCTCATGTGGCCGAATGGTTTAGAATTGAGAAAAACCACTCTAGGAGCGGGGCGTAACTACGACAGCACCGATCTTAGACCTGATGAAGAACTAATTGAAGCATTATTTGGCTGGGATGGTAAAGTTGGTTGTCCTTTAGCCTATATTCCGGCGGAACGTCCGGTTTTTGGACGAGAAGCTTATAAAAAACTGGTGCCCTGGCAAGAGCATTGTACCTTAATGAAATCAGTTGTCAGAACAGGTGTACCGGTGATTACCTATGGCATTATTATCGGGCTACCTGATGATGACCATAATGATTTATTACGTCTGGAGGAAGCGATTTCCGACTTGGTAGACGAATTAGTAGAAATTAATCCTAACTTGGAATTTCAAACTTCCTGTTACAGTATTATTCCCTTGCCCGGAACTCCCCAAGCTTATAACTTACGTAAATCAAAAATGCTACAGTTTGAAGATAGCTGTCTTTGGGGAGTATGGACAACTACTTCTAATACTAATCATCTTAGTTATGCAGAAGTTTCTGATTGGCAAATTCGTCTATCTAATATTCGGCGATCGCCTAAAGAATTTACCAATTATAACGGGGAATATTCAGCAATGGTGAGTACAGCTTCTTCTAAGGATTCAAAAATTGTGTTGGCAAATGCTTAATTATAAACACAATA
>CAWUOF010000662.1:0-2417 GCA_963923765.1 uncultured bacterium
ATTTAATAGAATCTCCCCAAGATTGGGAGCGTTTTATGCGCTTTATGAATCGATATGCAGAAAAAAATGGTTTAGCTTTTACTAAATCATAATTAATTGTAAATTAGCAGTTAGCTGAGAGTTAACTGCTAGTTGCTATTGGTTTAATAATATGGCTCATTTACCTCATCCAGATTCTCAGAAAATTACTATACATTGTGCTGTTATTACTGTGAGTGATACTCGTAGTTGGGAAACAGATAAATCTGGTCAGTTAATTAAACAGTTGCTGGTGAATGCTGGACACCAGATAGATGAGTATGCGATCGTTAAAGATGAAGGGATACAAATACAAACACAATTAGAAAGTTTATGTGGGCGATCGCCTATAGATGCTGTTATTTTTAATGGTGGTACTGGGATTTCGCCTAGAGATACTACAATTGATACTATTGCTAGTTTACTAGATAAAACTTTACCAGGTTTTGGGGAAATATTTCGGTTTTTAAGTTATCAAGAAATTGGTTCACGGGCGATCGCATCTAGGGCAATTGCCGGTGTTTATAAATCTAAGTTAATCTTTTCTATTCCTGGTTCCACTGGAGCAGTTAAACTGGCTACTGAAAAACTTATTTTACCAGAATTGGTGCATTTAGTTAGTCAATTGCGAAGTAATAAATAGGATTTGTTGCCCAAGTTATTTGCTTTTCTCAGGGGAAAGGGCAACGGAAAAAAATCTTTTCTTTTCCCTTGCCTGTTTCCTGTTGCTTTTTATAATTATTTTACGGCTAATGGACGACCGATATTTTTAGATTTTAAAATGGCGATCGCGTTGGCATACTGAGGATCCTTCTGTGTACCTACTAAATTAGGATTAGCAGCCAGATCTTGTTTTTGAGTGTCTGTTAAATCAATTTTCACATCGGGGGTAATTCCCTTGTGACTAATATCTGTTCCTTTTGGTGTGTAGTAGTGGGCAATAGTTACAGATACTCCAGAACCATCGGATAGGGGGTGTACTGATTGCACTAAAGCTTTACCAAAGGTTTGACTACCGATAATAGTAGCACGATTATTATCTTTTAACGCTCCTGCCAAAATCTCACTAGCACTAGCAGAGTGACCATCCACTAAAACGGCTAAGGGTAAATTAGTTAAAGCGCTACGATTTGCTTTTAATTCGTCATTTTTCCCATCACGATCAACAGTGCGGACGATCGCGCCGTTATCTATCCACATCCGGGCAATTTCAATACTTGCTTGTAATAATCCCCCTGGATTTCCTCGTAAATCTAATACAAAAGCATCTACTTTTTCTGCACTTAATTTTTGGATAGCACGCCGCATTTGCTCTCCTGCATGGGAATTAAATTCTTGCAGGTAAATATAACCAATGCGAGTATTATCTTCTTGTTTAACACTATAACGAACGGTTTCTACTTCTATTTTTTCTCGTTGTAAAGTAATACTAAAATCTTCACCTTTTTCCCTAGAAATTCGCAGTGTAACGGGCGTACCTACTTTACCGCGAATCAATTTTGCTGCGGCTTCTACATTCATCCCAACGGTAGGTTTTCCATCAATTGCCAGAATGCGATCGCCTGCTTTAATTCCTGCTCGAAAAGCTGGGGAATTATCAATAGGTTTAACAACTGTCAACAATTGGTTATTATTATTAACTTCTAATTGTATCCCCACCCCAGATAATTCGCCTGATGTTTGATTAGTTAACGCTTCATATTGTTTTGGATCGAGAAACCGAGTATAGGGATCTCCCAATTGTTTTAAAGCTTGGCGCAATTCATTATATGCTTCTTCGCGAGTAGAATAATTTTTGCTTAATAAACTTACCCTGGTCGCTTGCCAATCAACCTGATTAAAATTTCCATCTACATATTCGCGATTAACAATTTGCCATGCTTCATCCAAAACTGCTTTTGGGCTATCTTGAAGAGCAGCACGAACAGAATTAGTAAAAACTGGGCCAAATATACTTAATGTTGCTGTAGTTGCGATCACGCTTCCAAAGAGGGCGGTTTGGTAGAGTTTAGAGGATTTTTTTGCTCGATTCATTGAGGATGTGCCACGAAGTGGATATAGAAGGGTATTTTTTTATTTAAGCTTCACTCGATCAAGGCTAAATTAAACACTTTTTGGCGTAAATAGCGTTAATTTTTGCCTGGGGCTATTAGTGGTCTCATTCATTTTTTAATAAAAGGTGTAATGTTAATCTCCTTAGACTTTTACAACTTATTTTATTTATAACTCACTTTTCCCTAGCCACAATCCTGAATAACATTACCTAAATTTTTGGTACTTTGATAAAGTGCTTCAGTAATTCCACATAAGGCGCAAGAGTATGTTTACTTTTGTCCGGAAATACGTCAGGGCTGTTTTATGCTAATAACCGCCTGGTAGGGTGCGTCAGACCAAAATTT
>CAWUOF010000663.1:0-2402 GCA_963923765.1 uncultured bacterium
GATGTAGAGAGGTCTCGTGGGCTCGGAGATGTGTATAAGAGACAGATTTTAACTCCAATCATTGCTTTAATTAGCGGTCTAAGTATGGCTTTAGCCCCGGCACCATTAAATTTTTGGCCTTTAGCCTGGGTTTCTTTAGCTCCTCTTTGGGTGTTAATAGTAGAATTAACCACAAAATTAGAAAACCAAAATTATAGTCAATATAGCAATAAAAACATCTGGAATTTTCCCATAAAATTATTAGAAAAACTATCTTTTAAATTCCCAATAAAATTATCGGTAAATTTCTTAATTTTACCTGTATTGTGGGGAATAGGATATCATGGATTAGCTTTATCCTGGATATTTGGCATTTATACAACTAATTGGATGGGAATTTATTGGCTGGCAAGTTTAGCCATTACCTGTATTTTTTGGATAGCTATATCTATCTGGGGTAGTATATTTGTAACTATCTGGGCGATCGGAATAGCACTTTTTTCTCAATTAATATCAAAAATCCCAAAAATTCCCTCCTTAACTTCCCAGCTTAATACATCTTTACAACGTATTTTAATAGGAACTACTCTATGGTGTAGCCTAGAATTTATCTGGAGTAATACGCCTTTATGGTGGAGTTCTTTATCTTATACCCAAAGTCCTAGTAATTTAGTAATTTTACATCTCGGTCAAATTTCCGGCCCTGCTACTGTTACTGCTGCTATTGTTACTATCAATGGATTAATTGCTGAAGCTTGGCTAAATTTAAAACATATTTCTAAATATAATCAAAACAATATTAAAAATAACTCTAGGGTAAAAATTATATTTTTAATATTACCTATCATTAGTTTTATAGTATTTCATATTTTAGGATTTTTATTATATACTCGTCCTCTAAATGAAATATCGGCAAATGCTTTAAAAATTGGTATTATTCAGGGCAATATTCCCGCTAAACTGAAAGTAAAAAATAATAGTGTTCGCACTTCCTTAGAAATTTATGCTAATGGCTATCGCACCTTAGCCGATCGAGGTGTTGATGCAGTTTTAACTCCCGAAACAGCTTTACCTATAATTTGGTCAGATAACCCATCAATTTATAATAATTTCTACCAAGCAATTTTAGAAAAAAATATTGTAGCTTGGCTAGGAGCATTTGGCACAAAAAATCAAAACTATACTAATAGTTTATTTACTATTACAGGCGATGGTAAAAAATTTAGTCAGTACGAAAAAGTAAATTTAGTACCTTTTGGCGAATATATTCCTTTTGCAGAGATTTTACAAGGAATTATTAATAAAATTATCCCTTGGAATGCCGGGTTAGTACCAGGAAAAATCAATCAAATATTTACTACTCCTTTTGGCTCTGCTATTGTTGGTATTTGTTATGATTCTGCTTTTGCCGAACATTTTCGCCGTCAAGCGGCAACAGGGGGAGAATTTATTATCACCGCTTCTAATAATTCCTATTATACTGCCGCAATGCCTCCCCAACATCATGCTTTAGATTTAATGCGGGCGATCGAAACTGATAAATGGGCGGTAAGAGTTAGTAATACTGGTTATTCTGGTTTTATAGATCCTCACGGTAAAACTATATGGATTTCCCAGCTTAATACTTATCAATTACACGCAGATACTATTTACCGCCGACCAACAAAAACTCTATATGTGCTTTGGGGCGATCGCCTCACCCCTGTATTATTTCTATCCGGTATATTTATTTGGTGGCAAATGCAAAAAAAATTAAAAAATCTGTAAAAAATATTGCTATCTTTACTTACTAGGCTATATGATAAAAATGAATTTCAAAAATATCATGCAAAAATAGGTTAATATCATGGATGATTTAGACAACCGCAAAATTTTATCTGCTGTAGTTCATGGGTCACTTTTTCTAAGTTCTACAATTCTATCTATTGGCATTCCAATTGTTATTTTATTAATCAGCGAAGATTATATAGTAAAAGAAAATGCTAAAGAATCTATTAATTTTCACATCAATCTTTATATTTATTTCTTGATTTGTGTAGTGCTGACGTTTTTTGTTATAGGTATTCCCTTGTTAATTATATTAGGTTTGGCAAGTTTTATCATGCCAATCATAGCCTTAGTGAACGTCATTAATAACACGGAAACCCCTTACCGTTATCCGTTTATTTTTCGTTTAGTGTAAACTTTTAATAAATGTTCACCTAGTCTACCACCATAAATAACTATCCCGACACAAATAGAGAAGTTTTTATAGAGAAGTTTTTTAGGTTATTAAATCCTATAATTTTTTAATTTCCTTCTGGTAAAGATCGCTTCTATATTTTTTTCTGATGGAGTAGGAGTTAAAGGGAGAAATTCCACCACAGAAGGAGCAAATTCTTTAACTCTCCTACAATAGAAATCTTGCGAAAGTAACTTAATAA
>CAWUOF010000664.1:0-2402 GCA_963923765.1 uncultured bacterium
AAGGTGAAAATAACTGAAGTACGCGCTTTTAGTTTAACTGGTGAAAAAGTAGATGTTTGCTATAGCATCGAATAGAAATGCTATTGTATCAGCAAATTGAGATATCCTGTATTTTGTGTGAAAATTATGCGATTTGTATGGGTTTTCAGTTTAATGAAAAGCTGAAAACCCTGACAGATAATCAATAACTTATCGGACGAAATTTTTATCTGGTAAATTAGTAAATGACTTAAGAAGTTAACTAGAATGAATGCTCTAATTGTCCATAAAATTAACATTGCCCATTATCGTTTGATAGAACTTACAAAACTTGCCGATCAAGCCAAACCTTTTTATGATTGGGTGGAAAAACAAGCCAAACGCATTACCGGTTCCCATCGATCTTTACATGAAATACTATTAACTTGTTCCAAAATAGACATAGAAAAAATAATCAAAGCTTGTTATGAGAATAAGAATGATGAAAAGCCTTTGTTATTTGATGGTATTGGCCGTGTTTATCCCCATAATAAGGCGTGTTTTTATTTTTTTGCATGGATGATAAGAGATGCTCCTCAGCAAAGACTATCTCCTTTGATTTCTCGGATGCAAAAAGTTGATGGTGTAACAAAATTATTCGCAGAAATAGATGCTTTAGTCGAATTAATGTTTGAGTATCGCACAATTATTAAAAATTTTGAATGGCAAGCCATAAGAGAAGTTGTTATTGATCGTTTAGAAGGTTCTCGTCGCAGTATTAGTGGTCATAATATTGAAGCAAATGTAAGAACAAGCCTAATCACGGCGATTCAGCATTATTATGCTATTTATGGAAACTATGGTAAATTTAAGAATATTCAAATTGCTAACAAACAAATTAAGCTAAAAAAACATACCATTGATATTTCGGCTGATTTAACACCGAAGATTGGTAATAATAAAGTAAGTTTATTGATGCCAGTAAAAACAAGAGAAACAGAGGGAGGTGGTCATTCCCATCTGTTTACTCGCGACTTAATTACTGCAATTAGTGATATAAAAAAGGAAATTAATAACTATCATATCATTGTGATAATAATTGCCGAGAATTAGTCGGCATCAGAAATAGCAGCGATCGAACATCAAATTGATCTGATTTTTCATTTTAATATGAACCCCAACCAATTTAGAGGATTTGATGAAGAATCCCAAATCAAATTTAATAAATATATGGCAAATATTCTGGGAGGATTAGATGACAAATAACATGGAAAATAAAGTAATACTGGGTGATGCTAGAACAATTGTACACACACTTAAAGATGATTTTTTCCAAGCAATAGTAACCAGTCCACCCTATTTTGGACATAGAAACTATTCGGAATGGAAAAATCAAAATGAAATTGGTCAAGAAAGTGATGTTGAAAGCTACATATCAAATTTAGTCGGTATATTTAGAGAATTACGAAATAAACTTAAACCAGATGGATTGTTATGGTTAAATTTAGGCGATACATATAGAAAAAAATCATTGCTGGGTATTCCTTGGAGAGTTGCATTATCTTTACAAGATGATGGTTGGATATTGCGAAGTGATATTATTTGGCATAAGCCTAATGCTATGCCTTCATCTACAAAAAACCGTCCCACAACAGATCATGAATATATTTTTATGTTTGCTAAAAGTGAGCAATATTATTATAATGCTGATGCAATTAGAGAACCTCATGTAACTTTTACGGAAAAATCAAAGATGAAAGGCGGTCGTAACCATTTTGGTAAAATTAATGGAACGCCAGAAATTGGCAAAAACTCAGGAAATAGCAATTTACATAATGGCAGATGGGATCAAGCTTTTCATCCCAAAGGTAGAAATAAAAGAACAGTATGGGAAATACCACTTAGTAAATTTCGAGATGTTCATTTTGCTGTTTACCCAGAAAAGTTAGTTGAAATATGCTTACTTGCTTCTACAAGGGAACAAGATTTTGTTCTTGATCCATTTACGGGTTCTGGTACTACAGGAATAGTTGCTTGTAAATTATTTAGAAAATTTATTGGTATTGAATTAGTGGAAAAGTATCAAATTATGGCTCAAAATAGGATTGATAATTTTAATTTGCAGCTTAATCTATTTAATATGCTTTCTTAAACATAACAAAAAAAATCAACATAAATACCAAAAAATAGCAAATCTAAGAAAAGGGATATCAAGTCAGTTTACAAAACATTATGGTTAGCCTAGATTTAGTATGTTAAAAGATTTTTGTAAAAACTAAGATTCTGATAGGTTAGGTTTTTTTGCTTTTACTAAAACTGAAAAACCATATAAATAGCAGAATTTTACCACAAAATACAGGATAACCCAAATTGTGATAATCTATTGCGGTTAAGTAACAGGAAAATTGAAAAATGACAAAAATGCGAATAGGGCTACTGTTTGG
>CAWUOF010000665.1:0-2400 GCA_963923765.1 uncultured bacterium
TTGAATATAAACAGAAAAACCAGCATTAGTTAAAGCTTCGGCTGCGCTGTTGCCATCTTGTACCCAAAATTCATAGCCTAACACAACTAATTGTAAGGAAGCGTCGCCAGGAACGATCGCTACTACTGGTATTTTTGGTTTATTTTTTTCTCCCGATCGCTCTTCGATCGTGGCTTTAAAATTACGCAATAAATTTTCATTATTAATTTGTTCAGGTTTTAACTCTACCATTAACAAAGATTTAGCTTGATTCCAGGAAATATTACCATTATTTTTTGGAGTATATTCTATATTTTGTGGTTGATTATGTTCTTGGTGGGTATTTTTGGTAACATTTTTACCTACTTCCACAGGTTTTAATTCCACAATTTCTACGGGAATTTTTTCGGGTTTTTCTGTTTCTTCTTCTAATTCAGATAAATCACTAGCGGCTAATTCTAATTCTTGGGGTTTAATTATATCGATTTTATCTACATACATTTTATGGCGATCGTCTCGATCGTCTTTATTTACCTTACCAGTAATTACCATCGGAGTATCAACTACCAATAACTCACCTATTTCTTTATAACTTTTCGGAAAAACAATAGCTTCCATTTTTCCATCTAAGTCTTCTAGCTGCAAAATAGCCATTTGTTCATTATTTTTAGTTGTTACCGTTTTAATTTCGGCGATCGTCACAATTACATCAACTGGCTTCCGTGTAGATTTTTCCATTAAATCAGAAAGTTTTGCATATTCTATTCGCCGCATTTCGGCTATTTTTTCTGCATATTTTAGGGGATGAGCAGAAACATAAAAGCCCAATAATTCTTTCTCTTTTGCTAATTTTTCTTGAGATGAAAAATCATTAGTTGATTTGGCTTTAGGTGCAACTTCAAAATTTTCTTTAGTATTAGTATTTGCTCCTAAATTTAAATCTCCCAATAAATCAAAAAGATTACCTTGACCAATATCTCGATCCTTAGCGCGATTTTGTGCCCAAGGTACAATTAATTTTACATCTTCTAGTAATTGTTTACGATTAGATTCAAGTTTATCAAAAGCACCACAAAGAATTAAAGCTTCTAAAGCCCGACTATTAACAACTCGTAAATCAACGCGATCGCACAAATCAGCCAAAGACTTAAAATCTCCTCCCTCTTCTCTAGCATTCAAAATACAGTTAATAGCGCCTTCTCCCAAATTTTTTATCGCCGAGAGTCCAAATAAAATTTTACCTTTTACTGGGGTAAATTCCACTTCCGATCGATTAATATCAGGACCTTTTACCACTATTCCCATATTCTGGCAATTAGTGATATATTTCTGCACCTTATCTTGGTCGTCACTATTAGAAGTTAACAACGCTGCCATGTATTCCACAGCATAATTAGCTTTTAAATAAGCTGTTTGATACGTAACATAAGCATAGGCTGTTGAATGGGATTTGTTAAAACAATTTGATGCTACTAAACCTGTAGTTAAAATAAAATTATGATCGCTCTCAACACCAATATCATAGACTGTTTGAGTACCTAAAGATTTTCGGCTGACAATTTTAATCACGTTTGTAACTCCTTAAAATTTTTTCTATTTTATTTTTTTTGCGTTGAAGTCCTAAATTGGGGTACTGATATACAAAATTATAAAATAATTCTAATTTGTAGGCTGCGCCAGACCCAAGATATAAAATATATAACTAGGGATTAAAAATCTGACACATCTTATCTCAAAATATAATTAATTATCAAGTAATTATTTGTTTTAATTCTAATCCTTTGGCAAATATTTCGTCAATAGGTAACATTTCACCATTTTCAGTCATAAATTTATGTTCTTTTGTGGCTTTAATTATCGAACCATCTTCTAAGGAATACTCAAATACTTCTTGTTCACCTCGGTAATGTCGTTGTGCGATCGGTTGTGTATAAACATAACCATTACGATCGATACTATATACACTACATTCTATATTTTCCTCAACAATTTTACCAATAGGCATCGGCCCATATTCTACAGTTAATATCTCCGTATCATAGCTTAAACAATATTCAGCGAATTTAATCATCTGTTCAAATAAATGTTCAGCTATTTTCTTACTAATTCCATTTTTAGTTGAACCATCAATAAAAGCCTCCCTTTGTTTCTGCATTTCCTCTGCTTTTTTCTTACCCATTGCACGGCGCAACAAATCAGCTTGCCCAAGGGAATATCCTGCCATATCTTGAGCTAATTTCATAATTTGCTCTTGATAACAAAGCACCCCATAAGTTTCTTTTAAAATAGGTTCTAAAGTTTCATGTTCATATTCAACTATTTCTCGACCATGTTTACGATTAATAAATATTGGAATCAGCCCTGCATCCAAAGGCCCCGGACGATATAGAGCTAAAATTGAGGAAATATCCTCTATACAAG
>CAWUOF010000666.1:0-2398 GCA_963923765.1 uncultured bacterium
GGGCTCGGAGATGTGTATAAGAGACAGAAACTAAGGTAGTTCCCTGCGCTAATGCTAAAGAATTTAGACAAACCTTTGATAAATCTTTAGCTTATTTACAGTTAGATTATGTGGATTTATTGGGTTTTCATGGTCTCAATACTGATGAATTATTAGAATATATTATCCGTCCTGATGGCTGTTTAGATGTAGCTAGAAAATTGCAGGCAGAAGGAAAGGTTAGGTTTATTGGGTTTTCTACTCACGGCCCTACAGATGTCATTGTTAAAGCAATAGAAACTAATCAGTTTGATTATGTTAACCTGCATTGGTATTACATTAATCAACAAAATTGGCCGGCGATCGAGGCTGCTCAACGTCACGATATGGGAGTGTTTATTATTAGCCCTTCCGATAAAGGTGGAAAATTATATGAACCTTCAGAAAAACTGGTGAAATTATGCCACCCTATTAGCCCGATCGTCTTTAATAATTTGTTCTGTTTAAGTCATCCCCAAGTACATACTTTAAGTCTTGGCCCTTCTTGGCCTAGTCATTTTGACGAACATTTAAAAACTTTACCTTTATTAGATAAAGCTGAGGAAATTTTACCCCCAATTATAGAACGTTTGGAACAGGAAGCTATTAAATGTTTAGGAGAAGAATGGGTAAAAACTTGGCATATTGGTTTACCCACTCCCGCCGCAACTCCTGGCGGTTTAAATATTCCTGTCATGTTGTGGCTAAGAAATCTCGCTATAGCTTATGATATGATTGAATATGGCAAAATGCGTTATAATCTAATAGGTAATGGCGGACATTGGTTTCCTGGTGCCATAAGCGATCGAGTACAAGACTTAGATTTAAGTTCATGTCTTGCTAATAGCCCCCACGCTGATAAAATTCCAGCTATGTTAATAGAAACTCATCAAATGTTAGGCGGTGCAGAAGTAAAGCGTTTATCGCAACAGTAATACAAAAATCAAAATTTTTTTTCCCAAATGCGCGATATAATATTATAATTCTCTATATTAGCGCGCATTTGATTATTTGATTATTTGATTAATCATTTGATTATTTTATTTTGTGGCTTCTGAAAAATATAATGGTAAAAAATTATATACAAACCTAGCTAAAATTAACCCTTTACCATTTATCCTAAAAACAGAACCTATCTGAGTTTTTTTACATTATGACTCTTAATCGTCGAAATTTTCTATTTCTATTAGGTAGCAGCGTCGGTGCCGTTACCTTGGGTACTTACCAAGCTTTCGCTCAAGATAACTCAAAACCTGGAAATTTGGATACTTCCAAAGCTTTTGTACTCCCACCCCTACCATATAGCTATAACGCCCTAGAACCCTATATAGATGCCCGTACTATGGCATTTCATCACGATAAACACCATGCCGCTTATGTAAATAACTTAAATGCCGCGATCGGCAAATATCCACAATTAAAAACTATGACTGTGGACCAAATGTTAAGCGATCTTAACAGCATACCCGCCGATATTCGTGCCATAGTTCGTAATAATGGCGGCGGGCACTTAAATCATAGTATGTTTTGGAAAATTATGAAACCCAATGGCGGTGGAGAACCCACAGGGGAAATAGCTACTGCTATTCAAGAAACTTTCGGCAGTTTTGATGCCTTTAAAGAACAATTTAACCAAACAGGTATTAAATTATTTGGTAGTGGTTGGGTTTGGTTAATCCGTACTAAAGATGGTAAACTACAAATTACCAGCACACCTAATCAAGATAGCCCTTTAATAGATGGTAATTATCCAATTATGGGTAATGACGTCTGGGAACACGCCTATTATCTTTCCTACCAAAACCTTCGCCCTGATTACTTAAAAGCTTGGTGGAATGTTGTTAATTGGGAAGAAATCAACAACCGCTTTACAGCCGCTAAAGCTTAAATAACAGCCATTATTTATCAATCGTCGGTTATTAGTTAATATTTAACAGTATAAACATTATAAATATTATATATAATGTTTTATGCTTAACTGATAACTGACGATAAAATATAATATAAATAAAATATAATATAAATTTGTGAATATAATAATTTTTATCCCATCAGACACCGACAGCAGCGACAATTTTTAGAAAAATTACTTATATTTATAGTTGATAACTTTTATTGATAAAACAGGGGCGGGTTTATCTTATCCTCTAGTATCAGAATTTATCGAGTAACCCGCCCCAGAAAAGGTTATTAATAGTTATTAATATTTTCTAATTTATTCTAAATTCTAAATTCTAAATTCTAAATTCTAAATTCTATATTAATATTTTCTCAATAAATCCCCATACCCAATTCTAAATTCTAAATTCTAAATTCTAAATTCTAAATTCTAAATTCTAAATTCTACATTCTAAATTCTAAATTCTACATTCTACATTCT
>CAWUOF010000667.1:0-2397 GCA_963923765.1 uncultured bacterium
TAATACTTATGTGCGGGGATATCAAGGCGATCGAACTACGGCAGAGTATGTTATTCGCCAAAATAATGGCTATGACTTAGGCTTTCGTCTCAATGGCGAAAATTATGAAGTAGTAGCAGATTTTTGGGGAACGAATATTAATCAAAATGAGTTTGTTAATTCTATAACTCAAAAATATGCTCACAAAAATTTAATTACTACTTTACACGCAGAAGGTTTTAATATTGAATCAGAAGAAATTCTTACTGATGGTACTGTTAGGGTTTTAGTGGGTAAGTGGATTGAATAATATTAAATACTAAAACTAGCCGGTTTTTTGAGTATAGAAAATTGGGTGCATTTCAAAATTGTAAAAACCGTATTGTAAAAACCGTTGTTGCGCTGTCTTCGCTCATGGGCTATGCCCAAAAATTATAGATATTTGCTCCCGTTAAAATATGGTTTTTTTGCTGTCTATGAGATGCACCCGTTCCCTATTCCCTTTTCCCTACGATAAAAGTAAAAATAGGACTTTAAACCATGTCAGCAACACCAGAAACTTTACAAAAATTTATTGATTTCTGTCAACAACATATCACAGGACAAGAAAGAAAAGAAGCACAAATTTTTTTAGATCGTTTTTTTCAAGCCTTCGGTTATGAAGGGGCTTTAGAAGCGGGCGCAAAATATGAAGAAGCCATCAAAAAAGGAAGTCAAAAAGGTAAAACTGGTTTTGCTGATTTAATTTGGAAACCTAAAGTTTTAATTGAGATGAAACAACGAGGGGAAGATCTTAATAAACATTATGCCCAAGCTTTTGCTTATTGGCAACGTTTAGTCCCGAATCGCCCTCGCTATGTAATGCTTTGTAATTTTGATGAATTTTGGATTTTTGATTTTGATATTCAATTAGATGAACCTGTTGATAAAGTCGCTGTTATTAATCTAGTAGAAAGGGCGAGTGCTTTTGCTTTTATGGAGTTAGGAAATCGCACTCCTGTTTTTAGAAATAACCAAGTAGAAATTACTGAAACTGCGGCAAGAAGAATGGGGGAATTATTTACAATTTTACAGGAAAGATTATCAAAACAAACCAATTCGGAATTAATGGCTCAACGCTTTATTTTACAATGTGTGTTAGCCATGTTTGCCGAAGATCGAAAATTATTACCTCAAGATTTATTTATTGCTTGTGTGCAAGATTGTTTACAAAATCAACTAAGTTCTTATGATATTATTGGCGGATTATTTAGAGAAATGAATCAACCCGGAATTACTCCGGCTGGACGTTATAAAGGTGTGGATTATTTTAATGGCGGACTATTTTCTATTATCTATCCTATTGATTTAACTGAGAAGGAATTAGAATTTTTAGATGTAGCTGCGAGACAGGATTGGAGTAAGGTTAGACCCGCTATTTTTGGGAATATTTTTGAAGGTTCGGTTAATAAAAAAGAGCGTCATTCCTACGGGATTCATTATACTTCCGAAAGTGATATTATGAAAATTGTTCGCCCTACTATTAGTCAGTATTGGGAAGAGCGGATAGAAACAGCAAATACTCGGAAGGAATTGCATCAATTACAGTTAGATTTAATTAGTTATAAGGTTTTAGATCCTGCCTGTGGTAGTGGAAATTTTTTATATATTGCTTATCAGGAATTAAAACGCATTGAGCAGCTTTTAATTCATAAAATTATGAGTAAAAAAACCGAAAATATTAATCAATTACAGATGAGTTTTATTACTCCCCATCAGTTTTATGGTATGGATCTTAATCCTTTTGCGGTGGAGTTAGCTAGAGTTACTTTAATGATAGCTCGTAAGGTGGCGATCGATAAATTTAATTTAATTGAGCCTGCTTTACCTTTAGATACTTTAGATGATAATATTGTCTGTAAAGATGCTCTTTTTAGTGATTGGGTAAAGGCTGATGCGATTATTGGTAATCCTCCCTTTTTGGGTGGTAAACATATTCGTTTAAATTTGGGGGATTATTATGTCGATCGCCTGTTTAAAAAATACCCTAAAGATGTGGATTTTTGCAGTTATTGGTTTAGATTAGCCCATGATAATATTGATAATAATGGTAGAGCAGGTTTAGTGGCTACTAATTCGATTAGTCAGGGGAAAAGTCGCAAGGTTTCTTTAGATTATATCAATGAAAATGGGGGTTATATTCACGAAGCCATTTCAACTCAAGAATGGTCTGGAGAAGCTAAAGTTCATGTTAGTATTGTGAATTGGTGTAAAGTAAAACCTGATACTTATTTTTTAGATCATAAACCCGTTAATTTTATTAATTCTTCTCTGACTTCTTTAACTGATGTAACGCAAGCTAAAACTTTAAAAGCAAATCTTAATATATGTTTTCAAGGTGTTTCTCCTGTAGGGATGGGTTTTATTATTACGGAAAAC
>CAWUOF010000668.1:0-2397 GCA_963923765.1 uncultured bacterium
GATAAGACAGGGGCGGGTTTATTTATCCTATCGTCTCTTCTCAAAATTAATCGCATAACCCGCCCCTACCACGTTATTAATGTTTTTTCAATTCATTCTACATTCTACATTCTACATTCTACATTTTTTTGAGTATTTATTCGGAATATTTCTGATATTTTTCTAATAGTTGTGGTAAATAATCATAGCCATCTACTCCGATAATACTGATAATGTTAGCACGGTATTTATTGAGAATTTCTTTGAAGTTTTCTCTGGTAACTTTTCCTTGAATTATAGATAATAATCCAGCAGTTTGTCGCCATTCTACCGCATTAATTTGTTCTAGTATATACATTCCTAAACAGCCAGTATAGATGGCTTTTTCTTCGTTATTATGGCGATAGTAAGCTTCGGCGAGATAAGCCATATTTAAGCCTTGGAGATATAAATCTCCGTAAATTTGAGCGTCTTGCCAGCCTTTGGTTAAATATTCGATCGCTTCTGGTAATTGTTCTAAAAATATATGAGCAATACCAAGGCTAGATAGACATAAAGCTTTACTTTGGGCATCACCTAATTTTTGTGATAATTGTAACCCTTGTTGTAAATAATTTATTGCTGTTTCATAAATTTCTGGTTCCATGCTTTCGAGTTGTTGTGCTTGGAATACTTCACTATAGCCAAGGTTAGCTAAAGCATTGGCTTCTCCGAGGCGATCGCCAGTTTGCCGACTGTAAATAAGCGCTCTTTGACTATAATTAATTGCTTCGCTATAATTTTTTTCGGCTACACAATTGCGGCTGAGATGATTGTAATTAGCTATTTCGCAAAGTTTATCATCAGCATTACGGGCAATTTCTAAGGCTTGCAGATGAAAATCTCTGGCACGATCGTACTGACCTTGTGCCTGTTTTGAATAACCTAATAAAGTTAAAATTCGGGCTTTTTCTTGGGTTCCTTCTACTCGGCGTAAGGGTTCATCCAGATAATTTAATGTATCTTGTAAATAATTACCGGAAAAAGCCGCAAAAATTCCACCATAAAGGGGGAAATATTGTCTTTGGGCAAAAGTTCTTAATAGTTGAATTATCATTTGAAAACAACCATTAGTTAAGCGATCGCGACTGGTAAAACTCAAATTTGTAGCTTCAGCAAAGCCCTTAGTTAATTCACACCAAATTGCTATAAAAGTTATAAAGATAGAAATAGAAACTTTTGCTCCTATTTTAGAGTCATAAACTAATTTATCAAACCAAGTTATTAACCCTCGTTGTAAACACTGTAAAATTATCGCTAATTCTATCAATATACTAGAGTCATTATTGGGGTAATTAGCTGTAATTTCTCGGATAGATTGATTTAGGGATATGGTATTAAATAATGTTTTGGGAAAATCACTATTTACCTGTTTTGACCAAATTGCCCAAGGTCCTTTTGCTCCAGTAACGCTATCAAATCCGATGGAACCTTGACTTTGATCGTAGATCCAACTAACTAAATAAGGTTCTAAATATTGCCAAGATTCTAATCCTTTGATAATCCCAAAAAGTATTTGTTCTACATCTTTTTCTATGTCAGGGTTAGCAATTTGTGGTAAATATTGATGCAAGATTTTTGCTAATTGTTTTAATTGGTCTAAGGTAAGGGGATGCTGTTGGTTTTGGTCGATGGAGCGTAATAATATAATTAGTCTATCTTCATTATTATTACTACTTAGTATTTCCTTGGTAATTGCAGCAATTGTGCCAGAAACTCTATTGTCTTTTTCCCAGCGCAAATATTCGCTTTCAATAGTTTTTAATGCTCTTTGATTTCGCATTGCCTTAGCTTGCTTTAATTCATCTTTTGGGGTGTTTATTTGTTGTTGCATGGTGGTAAGGCGATCTGCTAGGCAACGTTCAAATATTTCTCCGGTGCCAGGGTTGATATTTTGGCATAGCATTTGATAAACTTGTTCTTTTGAGCGAATTTGACCTTGAAGGGTAATTTCTACAATTTGGTCAATTAGGGAAAAGTAGCGATCGGTTAGTGAAAGTGAGTCTGACATAGGTTTTTTAATCTAAATTTAATGGCGATCGATCTGAATTCATTTTAACCACTATTTAACCTCACCGACTAATAATTTTTAAGTGGTGAGGTTAGATATTCTAAAAAACAGCTTTATTCTGTCTCTTCTTCTGTATTAACAGGTATTGCTGCGATAAATTCCTCTAGGGAATTTACCCTTAATAAGCAGTCTCCAAGGTTTTCTAATTCTTCTACACTGAGTTTTTGTAGATTAGTTTCAATTTCGGCAGGAATAGTATTAAACCGACTGCGAACTAACCGCATTAAATATCGGTATGATTCCTGTTTTTGTCCTTGTTGAACACCTAATATTTGTCCTTGTTGAATACCTTGTTGTAAACCTTGTTG
>CAWUOF010000669.1:0-2395 GCA_963923765.1 uncultured bacterium
GTGGGCTCGGAGATGTGTATAAGAGACAGATATTATTAATAAGCAATGGTAATAAAATCAGGTTGATTTCGGAAAATTTTTAATTTAAAAATATTACAGTATTTTCTAATTATAGAAAAAATAATTGTAAATATCAGTGTTTTATGGTTTTGCTTGTGGGATACCCCCATATAGATAAATTAACTTATTATTGGGTCAGCTATTGGAAAACCAGCGTTTTTTCCAGTGAGAGCTAGGCTCTAGTAATGATGATTGTTGTTCTATTTTACGACGATTTATAATTATTTCAGCACGATCGCATAAATTTGGATCTCGATAGGGTATGGCTGCTCTGGTTAATAAATGTTCTTCTTCCTGTATGCTTAGAGGAGGTAATTCTGTCCCTCTAAAACTGGCAACTGTACCGGGCGATCGCCTTCCTACTGGTGTAGTTGAACCTATTTTTAAGTTTGCTATTTTTAAAGCCGATCTTATTGATGCTGCACAGGAATAAGTAGCTAAATAACCTTCTAGTTTTAAACAATTGGCAACTAATTGTAAAAATTCAACTGTCCATAATTGGGGGCAATTAGCTGGAGAAAAGGGATCTAAAAATATTGCATCGGCTTGAAATTCTCTGTTAATTACTTCCTGTATTGTTTGTCTTGCATCTCCAATGAGTAATTGCCCTTGAAAGTTTTTTGTTTCTACTTGGCGATCGCTGGCTATATTTTTTAATAAGTTCCTAATATTTATTGGCCAAGCATTTAGTAATTCCTGGGCGATCGCTGCTTGTGCTACTGTTATGTCTAATTCTAATCCTATCCATTCTATCTTACAATTTGCATTAATTGCCCAAATTTGAGTTAAAGCTGATGCTGTATTGTATCCTAAACCATAACAAATATCTAGTAATTTTATTTTTTCTTGATTAGCTTTCTGTTTAATTTGTGTAGTCTCTACAAATTTTTTTTCTGCTTCTTGTTTTGCTCCATAATGACTGTGATATGTTTCTCCAAATTCGGCAGAAAAAAATGTCAATGAGCCATCTTCTGTCATTTGGGCTGTTAAGTTTTTTATTTCTGTCATATCTAATTTTTCCCTTAGATTTTACTGTTTTTTGGGCTTGGTGATGATTAATTTAGTTTGGCTATTTATTTTATATTTAATTCTATTAATACCAACTATTGATTTTATTACTTGTTTCTATTTTTATATATTTTAGGAAAACAATTTATATTAAAAATTAATCTTATTACCAAATATTTTAAGTAAATATTAAATAAATATTAAATAATTTATTATAAAAAATAAATGTGGAGTGTTAAAAACACGGGCTATGACATATTCAGGAAAAAATAACTACCGACTCTTGACAAATTTTCCAATAAATACTATGTTATAAAGAATTATCATAATACAAGTCAGCCTAATTCAACCAGATTAACTATAAAACAACTATTTGTTAATCACTACAGGTTGAAACGGAGGAACCAAAACCATCATTAGGGGCTTATCTTTCCTTATAAGAAGGGCATCTCTCAGCCCTAGCCCGTCAGCTAACTCCGTCGGCATTGAGAGGAGACTGAGACAACAGATTTTTTCCGTAAAAAATCAGGTGCGCCAGTTTCCCGATAATTTTTGATGTGTATTGTTAACTTCCTATAGTTTTAGGGAGGTTTTTAGAATGCGATGGGAAACAAATATCAATAAAAATAGTATGAAAATTGCTGCCAACAGCAAAATTTAGCTGGCAAAAGTTAGCGGAAAAAAAATCATTAACTAGGTTTGATGGCTGATAATATCAAAAAATATTTGACTTTTTTGAAGAAAAGTTAGAAATAGAATGCTGAGGAAAAATCAATTTCTGACATATTGATATGTCGGAATAATATGGAGTGAATATAATATGTAACTATAATAGCTGATGGAGAAGCTAAAGGTAGAGGCTGAATAACCTTTTTTAATCATTAAATAGGCAACAGGAAAATAGCATGGAAAATTGGCAAGCGATCGTGGCAAGCGGAACTTTTTTAGTAGTAATTTTCCTAATTATGACGGAATGGATACATTTAACAATTGCCGCATTATTGGGAGCATTAATATTAGTTTTTACTCGCATACTTACCTTACCAGAAGCCATTGGACATATCGGAGAAAATCACGGTACTTTAGGATTATTTTTCGGAGTAATGGTCTTAATAAGAGCATTTGAACCGACTAAAATATTTGATTATTTAGCAACACAAATGGTAATACTAGCTAGAGGGAGAGGCGATCGACTACTATTAGGTATAGTAGCAATTACCACCCCAATTTGTGCAGTGTTACCCAATGCTACCACAGTAATGCTATTAGCGCCATTAATTCCACCAATGGCAGCAGAAGTAGGAAT
Organism: uncultured bacterium; assembly: GCA_963923765.1. Taxonomy (GTDB): domain Bacteria; phylum Cyanobacteriota; class Cyanobacteriia; order Cyanobacteriales; family CAWUOF01; genus CAWUOF01. The sequence goes on from CAWUOF010000669.1 coordinate 2,375, forward strand.
AGATTTTGTACCATTACTAAT
>CAWUOF010000670.1:0-2377 GCA_963923765.1 uncultured bacterium
GGTATTACTTCATATTTGTAAATAACCGTTGTTGCGCTTTAGCGCTCTTATTGGAATATGAATAAAAATTATAGATATTTGCTCCCGTTAAAATACTGCTTTTTTGCAAATATGCACCCAACTTCCCTTTTAAAACCGATAATTATTATTATTTATCCATAAACTAATCGGGATAGCATTACCCCTAGCATCTATCTTGGTTTCTACTACAAAAGGTTGGGATTTTCTAGGGCTTCTCTGTTGTAAATTTAATCTCTGAGCCTGATTAATTTCATTATTAATTCTTTCCCTTTCATCCTCTGGCATATAATAAGTTTCTATTCCATAGAATATCCGCCCTTGATATTTACCCTTAATAGCTACCTGATTAGCTTCTAAATTACTAGGATTTTCTTTACTCACTCTTATCGGTTTCCAAGCTACAGGAGGTATAGAATTATTTATTTCTTTTGGTGCTTCTAAAATCACATAAACAGTCGTGTCAGATTTAATATATTTTGGCGGTTTACAAGCAGTTTTACCGGGTGGAGTATAACAGAAACCTATTTCAGTTTTTAAATCATCCCAACCTGGTAATTTATCTAATTTACTTGTATTAGAAATATCATAACTTAGGGTTTGATAATATCCTCGCAAAAAATCATAAGGGTCTACTGGTGCGGTTTGTAAAATTACAGTTTTACCCGTAACAAAAGTATAAAATGCTTGGGCTGGTACAGTAGCAATTAAAATTGTTTGAAATACTAAAGGAATCCAAAACCGCCAGGGAGATAAAATTTTATTAGGAATAATAGCAATTTTTTCGTTTGTAACATTACTATTAACAGGGTTTACTTCTGGTAATAATTGATTATTATTTTCATCAGATTTAGGTGTATTCATGGCAAATTCTCCCGATTATTTTTTAAAGCTTTAGAGGATTGTTTTTCAAACCAAATGCCAGCTATAATTACACCTATGCCACACAAAAAGAAAACAAAAGCTTTGAGCAATAAATCGGTATTATATTCTAGCATTCGGGTAAATATTTGTAAGCTTAATAATACTAAACCTCCCCAAAATGTACCTCGATCGCCTACTGATAATCCTTGTTTAATTAAACCTGCTGCTAACAAAAATAACAACCCATTAAACAAAAAAGTAGCTAATAGAGGAATAGGATAAAAGCTATAATGCCATAGGGGAATTAAAGCACTGATAGCAATAAAACAAGCTATGACATTGGTAGTTAAATCTACTCGGCGATGAGATGTTTTCGATCGATATCCTAAACGCAACCATTCCCAAATACTTAAAGCCGTTAAAAAAATCACATCTACTAAAGGCACCCAATCTAGTAAACTGGTGATATCTGTTGGTTTTAGTGTATTGTCTCTCCACCATTGAAAAGAACAAATATAAAAAGATAAACCTAAAAACCAGACAGCTAAATTTCTCGCTAAAGGTTGAAAATTATAAGTATCTAAATAGGGCAATATACTATCATCATAACCCCATAATAAAGCAGGTGGTAAACCCCAAGCTATAGCAGCTAATAAACCTGGTGCAATACCCGAACTTTGAAATAAAGAAGTTTCTAAGGAAGCAATAATTAAAATACTACCTAAAGCAAATATTGCTCGCGATCGACACCAATAAGCTAAGGGAATAATTACCAAACTAGCTAATAAAGGAGTATGTTTTATTAAAATGAGCAGCCAGTTAAACCCTTCCTTAGAATTCCAATCAAAAACGCCCCAAAAATAACCCCAACTGATTAAAAGAATAGATAGCACGCCCAAAGAAGTTAAACGTAGGCTATAAGCCATTGCTAAAACTCCTATTCCCCAGACTAAATACAAGCCAAAGGGAGAACCGCCAATATGAAACATTTGCGCCATTAGTGCCATATTTGCGCCTAAAATTAGGGCACCTAACAATAATAAACCTTGTCCAAATCTTTGACGACCACTATTACGCTGTATTGATGAGGCAGGGGGAATACGCCAGAGATAAAAACCAGCAGCATTAATACTAATAAATAGGCTAAGTAGTATGATTACTTTAACTTCTCGTGACCAAGCTTGCCAATTAGCAGCAACAAAAGTGATAACAGCTAAACCGACAAGAATACCGCCTAAGCCTAAAAAAATAGCTGTAAAGCGATCGCGGGCGGCTGTATCTAGTTGATTAAATTGATAGCGTGATGATAATTGTTGATACAAATCATTATCAATTAATCCTTCAGCTTGCCATAATTTTGCTTCTGTGCGTAATTGATGGCGAAATTTATCTGAAACCATATTAATTTCGTCATTAAAGAGAAATAAAAGCTAGAAACAAGACACAAGGATTTATCGCGAAAAATTATGATTTTTTTACCTAAATATCTAAGCAA
>CAWUOF010000671.1:0-2370 GCA_963923765.1 uncultured bacterium
CGATTACACCACTAACTCCCAACTGGGAACTAGCAGTAATTTTGCTATCTGGGGAAATAAAATTACCTTGGGCAAGAATTTTAATATTACCACCTTTACCAGAGAAAGCATTGGCAACAATACTACTGTTGTCTAGCAAAGCTAAAGTATCAGTATCGATCATAATATTACCACCATTCCCCGGTCCGCCTTCGGTACCAGCAGTAGCCGAGATAAAACTGTTATTGCGTAATTGCAAAATCCTAGTATTTACGTTTAAATCTGCACCTTCTCCGGCGACGGCTGTTCCTTCAATGCCACCTGCATTATTAAAACTAACAAAATCGGCATTTATTTCTAAATTTCCGGTTCTACCACTCCCGCGCGATCGTACACTTAATCTCCCCCCATCTTCCAGAATTAATTTAGGAGTATTAACAATAAGATTTCCTCCCTTTCCTGTCGATATTGGTTCTGTAACAGCCGTAATAGAACTTAAGGCTTGTCCGTTAGGAGAAGTACCTTTAATTTCGACTTTTTCCCCAGCATTTATAGTGATATTTCCCCCATCTCCTTGCCCAAAAGCACTAGCAGCTATTCCAGCACCACTGCGGATAGATAACTGTCGTGTATTTACCCGTATATCTCCCGCATTTCCACTACCTAAACTACTACTAAAAAAACCAGTAAAAACACGAGCGCCTGGGATGGCAAAAGGATTTTCTCCTTTTAATTCTATGCCATCTAAAGCGTTAACAGTGATATTGCCACCCCGACCAAATCCTATAGTGGAAGTTGTTAATATAGCGTTATTAATTAATTTTAAATTATTTGTATTTATGGTTAAATTTCCCGCATCCCCAGATTTTCCTACCCCTGAACCCGTCGCTATAAATGATGCGCTCATTTCCAGATTATTACTATTTAAAGTTATGTTTCCTCCTTGACCTATACCAAAAGTAGAAGTGGATAAAAATGAGGCATTTTCAGCCGAAAATACGGGGGAATTAATTATAATATTACCCGCACTGCCCGAGCCTAAACTCACAGCAAAAAAACCACTACGTAAGTCATTAAAATTTACATTTCCGGCGACAAACTTTTGTACAGTATTTTCATAACCTCCTAAGCCGGTTATTTTTAATGATTCCGTAGCATTAACTCGAATTTCTCCTCCTGGTTGATTTTCTAATGTTAAGGCTAAAAAGCTAGAGCCACCTGTTAAAGATATCTGTCTGCCTGATACTAAAATACTTCCGCCACCACTACCACTGCTACTAACTATTGCACCATTGGATAGTTGAATATCACGAAAATTTTTTACTCCTTCATATCCAAATAAAAAATTATTATTATTGGAATTTGTTGTCAAGTTAACTAGGCTATTTTCTCCAGCAGCAATTAGATCAATTTTTCCTGATGGTGCAGAGATATTGCTTTGCTGTAATATTAAATTACCCCCTACTAATGCTAAAGTTTGACCGGGGGTAACTGCTAACCCGATCGGCACAGGTAAAGTAGGAATACTAAAGCGAGATTGATTAATAATATCACCCGGATTTGTACCTAATTGTAATCCAACGGGTGTGTTAATAGTTAATAAAGGTGTAGTTTGGGTATTTGTAGCACTAAAATAACTACCATCGGCAAATTTAATCCTATCAGCAGTGCTGCCAATAAATGAACCTCCTATATTTAATGCCGCATTCGGACCGAAAATTATACCTTTAGGATTGATAAAAAATAAATTAGCTGTACCGTTGGCTTTGATTATGCCATCAATATTAGATATATTTCCCCCAGTAACACGGGTAAGAATGTTTTGAATTTCTGGGTTATTGTTGAAAACAGCTATGTTATTGGTAGGTAAGGAAAATTCTTTAAAGCTGTGGAATAAATTACTACCAGCAACGCTACCGCCTTGGATAAGCAAAATGTTATTATTAGGAATGACTGTAGAATTATTTGGTAGTGTTGTATCGGGTATTATTTGGGCTACTGTTGGTTGATGAGTAGTTAGTAAGAATAGAAACATTATACCCAGTTGTGGAATTAGATTTTGAGGTTTCATATTTTTTGGTGTGGTTAAAATTACAGTTTTTCCGGAAATTATGCTGAATTTATATGGGAATTATGACTAAATGCTCTTTGATTAAATCAGCATTTAATAAATTTCTTTCCTTTTATCTTGAAATTTATCGAATTTACCGGAAATTTTTTCTAAAAATATAAAACAAATTTAAGAAGAAAGTTATGCTAAAGACCAAATTAATTTATGTTTAGCTCGATCGCTGGTTTTGCTAATGTTTTTATTAATTATGTAAATATCATAAATTATAGTAATTCTAAATTAGATTAAGGGCGATCGTTCGATTTTTTCACTCAATATTT
>CAWUOF010000672.1:0-2367 GCA_963923765.1 uncultured bacterium
GCGATGCAAGCGCTTTTGTTAATTATACACAAAAATAGATATTTGCCTAATTAAAATATTATGTTTTTATAATTAGAAAATTATAATTAGACAATGCACTGGTTATATTTATTGATTAGATTCTACATTACTATTTTCCGCTAGAAAATTATTGAGAGTTACTTCTAGTTTATCCGCAATGCCAGCAATCCAATTTTCATCTTGTTTAGTGTACGATCGCGGAGTATTTGCGCCTAAAATTAACACTCCTTTGCTACCTATTGGTTGACAGATAACACCTTGGGTATTTTCTGGTAAATAATCAAATTCTATCCGACCAGGATAGACCTTTAAATCGACTAAATACACTGGTTTTTGTTTATCTAAAACTCGTTGGAGAATTGCTCCTGGTTTTACCTGGGGGTTATTGCCTAAAATACCACGTCTTAATAACACATTTCCTTGATAGAAAACTACTATACTCCGTGTCACTGTATTAGTTAGTAATAAATGAGAAGCCCATGCCAATTCAGTTTTAATTATGTCTGGTAATACAGGGGAGAGTTCAAAACCTTCTTGGCCAATAAGTTCGACAGCATCAGGCGATCGAGGTTGTACCTGTTGCCACAGCAAACCAACTAAAATTAGTAGAGCACTTAAAATTACCCCTAATACGTCCGATCGGGCTTGGGCTTCCGTAAGTTGGGGTGTAAGAATACGATTAATTAGCAGCAGCACCCCCGCCAACCCACCAGCAATTAGGGGCAACCGACGTAAAATTTTATTAGAGTCAGTTTTAGCCATAAAATTTCCCTGCTGATTATTTTTCTAGGATGTAGTAGGTGATTAATAGGGATATTTTTATTTTCCCTATTTTGTCTGCATCTTGACTAAAAAAATTTTTAGCTACCTACTCTTTTTCCCCAGGTTCTATAATTCTTTGAAATAAATAACCCGTACCTCTTGCAGTTAGAATTAATTCTGGATTACTCGGATCATCTTCTAATTTAGCTCTGAGGCGAGAAATATGTACATCAACGACACGAGTATCTACATGACGCTCAGGAGTATAACCCCAAACTTCTTGGAGAATTTCTGATCGCGAAAAAGCTTCACCCGATCGACTAACTAATAATTCTAAAAGGCTAAATTCCATACCTGTTAAGCGAATTCGTTCATCTGCTTTATAAACTTGTCGCTTATTGGTGTCAATTTTTATATTTGTCACCTGAATTACACCGGAACTAGGAATTCCTGATGGGCTAGTTTTTTCTACTCGCCGCAAGACCGATCTAATACGGGCTTCTAATTCCTTGGGAGAAAAAGGTTTAACCACATAATCATCGGCTCCTAATTCTAACCCAGTAATTCGATCGGCAACATCTCCTAGAGCAGTTAACATAATAATAGGCACATCTGATTCTTTCCGTAGTTCTTGACAGACGCCATAGCCATCTAGTTTAGGCATCATTACGTCCAAAACTACTAAATCCGGAATTACTTTACGAAAGGTATCGAGAGCTTCTTCACCATCGGCTGCGGTGACAACATCATAGCCAATCATTGACAGACGAGTTTCCAAAATTCGCCGGATACTTGCTTCGTCATCGACTACCAGTATTGTTTCTTTGTGGGTTTCCAAGTTACTCAAAGCTCCTTAATGGGCATTTTTAATATTAATTTTTAATACTCTACCATGTAGAATAGTCTCTTTTTGTAAAGCTGCGCTCGTACTCAAAGACTTACCAGGCGATAATTTTAGTGTTGTTTAACATTTGTCTCAGTATCTAGGATTTCTTTAACAAAAAATAACATAATGGCCAAGGCACGCACTCAATATATATGTAATGAATGTGGACATGAAGCCACTCAATGGTTTGGTAAATGTCCCGCTTGCAATAGCTGGGATTCTTTTATAGAACAGATTTCTAATACATCTGCTAACCCGGCTCGTCCTAGTTTAAATGCCAGTAATTGGATGAAAGAGGGGGGAAAATCTTCCGATCGCGAAGCCCACTGGCAACCCAGAACTTCTTTTAAATTATCACAAATAGCTGACCAAGCTATTGCTCGTACTCCCTCTGGCTTTAGCGAACTCGATCGCGTCTTAGGTGGTGGTATAGTTCCTGGTTCCTTGGTATTAATTGGCGGTGAGCCAGGAATTGGCAAATCTACTCTTTTATTACAAGTAGCCAGTCAATTATCTTACAATTCTCGCATTCTTTATGTCAGTGGCGAAGAATCTGGACAACAGATAAAATTACGCGCTCAACGTTTACAAGTTTATACCGCCGCAATTATGGCGATCGAAGCTACCAAAGTAGTAGAAGAAACTATAGAAGAAACTCTCGAAAAAACCTTAGAAAAAAACCTAGAAGCCACCCTAGA
>CAWUOF010000673.1:0-2367 GCA_963923765.1 uncultured bacterium
AATTATCATTCCTCCGAATTTTTTAAAGAACTATGGTTAACTATTACTACGGGTAAAGTTTGGCAAGGAGAAATAAAAAATCAAACCAAAAATAATAATTATTATTGGATTCAAGTTACTATAGTTCCTTTTCTAAATAAGCAAGGTGAACCCTTTCAATTTTTAACAATTTGTTTTGATATTACTAAAAGCAAAGAAGTCAGAGAAGAACTGCAAGCCCAACAAGACAAACTAACCGAACAAAACTTAGCCTTAAAAATTGCCAAAAAAGAAGCTGAAACCGCTAACCGAGCTAAAAGTGAATTTCTCGCCATGATGAGCCATGAAATTCGCACTCCCATGAATGCAGTTATCGGTATGACGGGATTATTATTAGATACAAATCTGACACTTCAACAACAGGATTTTGTAGAAACTATTCGCAATAGTGGCGATGCTTTATTAACTATAATTAACGATATTCTTGATTTTTCTAAAATTGAATCTGACAGGCTAGATTTAGAAGAACATCCTTTTAATTTACGCAATTGCATTGAAGAATCTTTAGATTTATTAGCTTCTAATGCTGCGGCCAAAAATTTAGATTTAGCTTACATTATTGATGTAAAAATTCCTCAATTTATTGTTACAGATATCACCAGATTAAGACAAATTTTAGTAAATTTACTTGGCAATGCAGTTAAATTTACCCAGGCTGGAGAAGTCGTAATATCTGTAACTTTACTCAACCAAATAGCAACCAGTAGTAAGGAGATAATAACAAACAGTAATTTATCAATAGTAAAATCACCAGAAATATTAGAAACTAATGAAAATGTAAATTTATCCCCTATGTATGAAATTCAATTTGCCATCAGAGATACAGGTATTGGCATTCCCCAAGATCGCCTCGATCGCCTCTTTAAACCTTTTAGTCAGATAGATTCATCCATGACTCGTCAATATGGAGGTACTGGTTTAGGTTTGGCGATTAGTAAACGATTAAGTGAATTAATGGGGGGTAAAATGTGGGTAGAAAGTGAAGAAAATAAAGGTTCAACTTTTTACTTTACTATTACTGCTCGATCTGCTCCCGATATACCAGTTATTGACCTACAAATCTCCCAACCAGAATTAACAGGAAAACGCTTATTAGTAGTAGATGATAACGCTACTAACCGGAAAATTATCACCATGCAAACGGAATTTTGGGGGATGCAAGTAGATGCTGCTGATTCTGGTTTACAAGCATTAAAATGGCTAGTTGCTGGCAATAAATTTGATATTGCTATTTTAGATATGCAAATGCCAGAAATGGATGGCTTAAGTTTAGCCACCCATATTCACTCCTTAGCTAATTATCAAAATTTAACCCTAATTTTACTCAGTTCTGTAGGTAAATTATCCCCAGAAAAAATGGGATATAAAAATGAATTTTCTGCTATTATTAGCAAGCCTATTAAACAATCTCAACTTTATAATGTATTAATTAGCATTTTTAACGGAAAAGGTGTGGCATCTTCTCAGTCTTATTATCAACCTTCTCCAGTTCAGGTGAATGCAGAATTTGCGAAAACACTACCTTTGCGAATACTCTTAGTAGAAGATGTGACTTTAAATCAAAAAGTTGCTTTACAAATGCTACAAAGATTTGGCTATCGCGCTGATATTGCTAATAATGGATCAGAAGCGATCGACTCTTTACGCCGTCAGCCCTATGATTTAGTGTTTATGGATGTGCAAATGCCTGTACTAGATGGCTTACAAGCTACCCGATTAATCTGTCAGGAATTATCCCCACCAAATCGCCCTTGGATTGTTGCCATGACTGCCCATGCTATGCAAGGCGATCGCGAGCAATGTATTGAGTCTGGCATGAATGATTATATTAGCAAACCAATTCGATTAGAACACTTATTACAAGTTTTTAATAATTATAAATTAATGCATCAATTTTCTCCCTTAATATCTAATCATAATGAAAATAACAATAAAGTTGATTTTATTCCGCCCCCAGACCATATAAATTTACCTACCCCAGTAGAAATAGAATTAGAAGCAAATCAAAAACCAGCTATTGATGCCATTGTCTTTCAAGAATTAATGGAAATGTTAGGGGAAAATAGTTCCTTGATATTGACACAATTAATTGATATTTACATGAAAGAAGCACCACCATTAATAGAAGCTATCACTAATGCCATTAATAATTCTAATCCTACCGCACTACACCAAAAAGCCCACGCATTAAAATCTTCTACTGTATCTATCGGCGGACTTCTCCTAGCTGAAATTTGCAGCAAACTAGAAGCGATCGGACGCCAAGGTTCTACCGCCAATACATCCACCCTTATGCAAGAACTCCACCACGAATATCAACGTTTAGTT
>CAWUOF010000674.1:0-2357 GCA_963923765.1 uncultured bacterium
GCGATCGAACAACAAGAACGTATTGCTAATCAGCAAGCAAGTGCAGTAAATCAAACTACTACAACAATGGATGAACTATCAGCATCATCAGAAAAATCAGCAGAGCAAGCAGAAGCAGCTGCTACAGGGGCATATCAAGTTTTAGCGTTAGTGGATAAGCAAAAAGTCAATATAGATCAAATATCTTCAGAAACAGAAAATAGCTTAAAACAACAAGTTAAAACTTTAGGAGACTGCATTGTACAACTAAGTCAACAAACTAATCAAATTGGCACTATATCTACAGCAGTAAGTGATTTAGCCAACCAAACTAATATGTTAGCCTTAAATGCCGCAGTAGAAGCAGTGAGAGCCGGAGAAAATGGTAGAGGTTTTGCCGTAGTAGCCGCAGAAATTCGTAAATTAGCCGATAGAAGTAGAAAATCTGCTGAACAAATAACTGGTTTAGTTACAGACATCCAAAAATCTACTAACTCGACAGTTGTAGTTACAGAAGAAGGAATAAAAAGTGTTAATAAAATCGTTAATTCTATTAATCAAGTAGTTGTTAATTCCCAGCAAATAGCCTTAACTTCTAAACAACAATCTGTAGCTATAAATCAGGTAGTTAGTGCCATGAATAATATTAATATAGGGGCACAACAAACTGCTAAAGGTATTTCCCAAACTAAAATAGGTATTCAAAAACTTAATGAATCTGCCCAAAATCTCAAAAATTTGGGGTTGGGATAAATTAAAATAAAACCGATAAATTCGAGGCGAAATTATAGAGTTTACATGGGAAAAAAAATCATTAATAATAATACCAATCCCCGCCAATTAGCATTTATAGCATTGCGGTCAGTTTATAAAGGAAAATTTGCTGATGAAGCACTCGATCGCGTGGTGCAACAAAATAATTTATCTGATGTCGATCGCAGATTAGTAACTGAATTAGTTTATGGTTGTGTAAGAAGAATGCGATCGCTAGATACAATTATAGATCAACTGGCCAAAAAGAAAGCATCCCAACAATCACCAGATCTTCGCACTATTTTACATCTAGGCTTATATCAACTCCGCTATCTTAGCCACATCCCCCCTGCTGCTGCTGTCAATACTACCGTAGAATTAACTAAACAAAATAACTTGGCAAACTTAGGAGGATTTGTCAATGGTTTATTACGGCAATATATTCGTTTAAGTAATCCTAATAGCAGTGAAGAATTAGCTAAAGAAAATAACTTTATTGAGCCTTTAAAATTACCAGAAAATATAGGCGATCGCCTGGGAATTTTACATAGCTTTCCTGACTGGATAATATCATTATGGTTAACAGAAATAGGCTTAACAGAAACCGAGGAATTATGCCAATGGATGAATAAAACCCCTACGATAGATTTACGAGTAAACCCCATGCTATCCTCAGTAGAAACAGTAGAAACCGCCTTACAAGCTGGGGGAATTTCTGTCAGTAGCTTACCCTATTTACCCCAAGCATTAAGATTAAATAGTAACCTTGGCACAATTCAAAATCTCCCTGGATTTAAACAAGGTTATTGGACTATACAAGATAGTAGCGCACAATTACCCGTATTACTATTAGATCCCCAACCAGGAGAAATCATCATAGATGCCTGTGCTGCACCAGGAGGAAAAACCACACAAATAGCAGAATTAATGACAGATAAAGGCACAATATGGGCTTGTGATAAAGTTGCTAATAGATTAAAAAAACTCAAAGAAAACGCCGATAGACTCCAATTAAAATCAATTCAAATAATTACTGGAGATAGTCGGAATTTTAATCAGTTTATTGGAGTAGCCGATCGCGTCTTAGTAGATGCCCCCTGTTCCGGCTTAGGTACTCTACATCGACGGGCAGATGCTCGCTGGAAACATACACCAGAAAATATCAAAGAATTAGCCAAATTGCAAGGAGAATTACTCACAGAAACCGCTAAATGGGTAAAACCTGGGGGAATATTAGTTTATTCTACCTGCACTCTCCATCCCCTAGAAAACGAAAATGTCATTATCACTTTTTTAAATAATCATCCTAACTGGCAAATTATTCCCCCCGCCCCTAATTCACCCGCCGCTAATTTTGTTACCCAAGAAGGCTGGGTAAAAGTTTGGCCTCATCGTCATAGTATGGATGGTTTTTTTATGGTAAAATTGCAGAAAAAATGATCTATGAGTATCAAAAATTTAAGCCTTTATGTCTATCAGGGTTTTTAAATATGGAGGATTTTAGGGGCGATCGAGTCAAGTTATAATTATTTTGATGTAAAATGTAATTATCTGTATGGAATTTGAATGGGATCCAGAAAAAGCCAAATCTAATTTATCAAAACATGGTATTTCTTTTGAAGAAG
>CAWUOF010000675.1:0-2350 GCA_963923765.1 uncultured bacterium
CTGTAACTGTAATTTTTTTTGTAATTTTTTTCGCTAAACCTGTCTGGGCTGCTACAGCAATTATCAAAGTCCTTAAGCTGGCATTTACACAAAGATTACGGATTAATTTGCTATTCATGTTGCAATTTTCCTGGGATGAATTGTTTTTTCTTGAGATAGCGACGGGACAGACGTATAGTAGTTGTACTTAATTTATAAATGCCCATAATTTTGTTAATTTCTGATATTCTGACAAAGGTGAGATGTGTATAAACTACTATGCTTAGAGCCGGAATTGTCGGATTACCTAATGTTGGTAAGTCTACTTTATTTAATGCTGTAGTGGCAAGTGCTAAAGCCCAAGCTGCTAATTTTCCTTTTTGTACTATAGAACCTAATGTGGGCGTTGTGGCGGTGCCCGATGAACGTTTAAATGTATTGGCCAAAATTTCTAAATCAGAGCAAATTGTACCTACTCGGATTGAATTTGTCGATATTGCTGGCTTAGTCAAGGGTGCAAGTCAAGGGGAGGGCTTGGGTAATCAGTTTTTGTCCCATATTCGGGAAGTTGATGCGATCGTCCATGTAGTACGTTGTTTTGAAAATGATGATATTATTCATGTTGCTGGTTCGGTAGATCCATTGCGAGATATTGATATCATTAACCTAGAGTTGATTTTAGCTGATTTATCTCAGGTAGAAAAGAAAATCGAGCGTACTCGCAAGCAAGCTAAAAACAATAAAGATGCTCAATTGGAATTAGCTGCACTAGAAAAAATTATTGTTGCTTTACAGGAAGGTAAACCAGTCAGACAGGTAAGTTTAACTGAAGAAGAAATTGAATCTGTGAAAAATTTAGGTTTACTCAGTGGTAAACCAATTATTTATGCAGCTAATGTATCTGAAGATGATTTAGCTACTGGTAATCAATGGGTAGATCAGGTAAGAGAAATAGCCGTTAAAGATAATGCTGAAGTTGCTATTATTTCGGCTCAAGTTGAATCAGAATTAGTCGAGTTACCCGCAGAAGAAAGGGCAGATTTTCTCGCATCTCTCGGTGTTACAGAAGGTGGGTTACAATCTTTAATTAAGGCTACATATCATCTTTTGGGATTGCGTACTTTTTTAACTACTGGACCAAAAGAAACTCGTGCTTGGACTATTAAAGCGGGAATGTTAGCACCGCAAGCTGCTGGGGCAATTCACTCTGATTTTGAGCGGGGTTTTATTCGGGCAGAAACTATTGCTTATACCGATTTAGTTAATGCCGGTTCTACAAATGCGGCAAAGGCAAAAGGTTTAATGCGTAGTGAGGGTAAAGAGTATGTTGTGCAAGAAGGAGATGTGATGGTGTTCTTATTTAATGTCTAGTTTCACGGTTAATATTATTCTTGAGCGAGAGGTAAAGAAAATGGATATTAAAGCGATACTGATTGCTTGGGTTATTACTTCTGTGAGTTTGTTTGTGATTTCTAAACTGCCCACAGGAGTAGAAATTGATGACTTTAATAAAGCTTTAGTTTCGGCAGCAGTTTTCGGAATTCTCAATGCCACGATCGGACCTATTCTCAGAATATTAACTTTTCCTATTACTTTGCTAACAATTGGTTTGTTTGCAATTGTTGTCAACGCGATTATTTTTGGATTAGCGGCTTGGTTAGTGGATGGTTTTAGACTACGTTGGGGATTTTGGAGTGCGTTAATTGGTGCAATAGCACTAGGTTTTATTAACTCATTCATCTATAAGCTTTTGGGTCTGGCGTGATAGATTAACAAACGGGGCTGAATTTAGTTTTCAGCCCTGATTTATATTAAGATTAAATCCCCAAATATTTAAATTTTTATATACAAAATAATGTTAAAATATATCTAGTCTATAATTTTTTCGTCAATATTCCTTAACCAACTAGGAGATTATCATGGAAAATACTGTCAATTGTGCTACTCAGTGCGTTAATGGTTGTATTTTAGGGGAAAAATGCCCTAATAAACAATATGTATCTGAGGCAACTAATTTTATTAATGAAACTTCCTTAGATGATATGCTGGCAATAGCTGAAGAAGCCATCAGAAAAAAAAGAATGAGTCCGCCAAAATGGGTATTTCCTGATTTACCAGAAATAAAATAAAAATAGTAAAAATATTAGGCGATTTGCAGTCAAGATTTATAAAATTAGATAGCGATCGCCATACTTTTAAAAAATTATATTTTTTTCAAATTATATAATATTGATTTTTGGCACGATCGCCAAGCCAATTTATCGGCATATTATACAACTATATCATCCATATTTTTCATTACAAATAATTAAGAATTATTAAAATATTTTTTATAACTAGCGATCGGACAAACAAATTTTAAAGAAAAATT
>CAWUOF010000676.1:0-2347 GCA_963923765.1 uncultured bacterium
TATTAGCTGGGGAATTGTTAGGTTTTGCCTGGGAAAAAATCGGGGCTACAGGTTTGGACTCAGGGTTAATAATTGGTTTTTCCTGGGCTGTTGGTACGACGATCGACTCTGAAGATATGTTTTTATCTATATTTTTTTGATTGGTTTCGATCGCCTTTTCTGATTTTTGCTGGAAAATTTGGCCATCCTGGGCTGGTTTGGCAGTTATTACAGATAGGTTTATTTTGGCTTCTGGCAATACTGCTGCATCAGCTATTGATTTTCTGGCTGGTTTTAGGGAATCTGGCCCTACTTTTTCTGGTATTTCTAGTATATTTGCAGATTTATTGTCTTTTTCCGCGATACTTTTATCAGTTTGCCCCCTAGCTGGAGCAGACAGATTTAATGTTGCTAATGCGGCTAAAACCGCCATTAATAAAGGATTTAAACGCATTTTGTTTAGGTATTTCGTCACTTCCACACACCATTTAAATAGCTCTCAGCTATTAATTTAGGCTATCAGTTTTAGTTTGTTGATAATTTTAATCACTAATAACTAAAGACTGACAGCTTTTTGGTAGCTAAGATATTCTTACCCCAAAGTTTTAAATTTTAGCGCATTTCCGTAAGCTTGATACCCGATTTTTTAACTTACGGTTTTTTGGGATAAAACTCGTTCTAAAACTTTTTGATAGGCTTGTTCGACATTGCCCAGATCTCGCCGGAAGCGATCTTTATCCATCACACGCAAGTTGGGGTCAGTTTGCGATCGATCCCATAAACGACAAGTATCTGGGCTAATTTCATCTGCTAAGAGTATATTTCCGTCGGCATCTAAACCAAATTCTAGTTTAAAGTCCACTAAGGTAATATTACAATGGCCGAAAAATTCGGAAAGAATGTCGTTAATTTGCAATGCCATTTTTTGTAATTGTTCTAGCTGTTCTGATGTAGCTAAATTTAATAACAATAGGCGATCGCGAGTTAGTAGAGGATCTCCCAATTCATCTTTTTTGTAGTAAAATTCTACTAGGGGATGTGGTAAAACTTTTCCTAGTGATAAACCTGTTTGCTGACAAAGGCTACCAGCAGCTATATTTCTAATTACAACTTCTATAGGAAAAATTGTTACCGCCTTCACCCGCATTTGATTGGGTGCAGGACAGTCTATGTAATGAGTGGGAATACCACTAGCTTCTAGTAATTTAAACAACGCTTGGGAAATTTGACAATTTACCTCTCCTTTACCGACTATGGTTCCCCGTTTTTGGGCGTTAAATGCTGTAGCGTCGTCTTTAAAGTGGGAGAGCATTATTTCTGGCTCTTCGGTAGTGTAGAGAATTTTGGCTTTCCCTTCGTAAATTTTTTGGAGACTAGACATAGATAGTTAATTTTTTGATGTCAATCAATTTAAGTCGCCGATCGTTTACTATTGCGGGTTTGGGGTTAATAGCTGCGATCGTTTCACCATTTTAATTTATTTTTGGGTGCTGCTTTTCTACTTCTACCAAAGTTTTAGATTTTTTTGATACTAGAAATATCTACAACTGTAAACAAATTGGGAATTATAAGCTGAAAAGCTGCAAAACCTTCAGAAACCTGATTTTATTAAACTTAGCTTTTTAGGGGCCAATAGGGCGATCGCTTACTACCTTCTCTCTGCCTCTATGTCTCCATCTTGGGACTTCACACATTTGGCCTATTTTTTTCATCTTTGGTTAAATTAAGGTTAAAATAAGGTTAAGTAAATAATTTCTATAGAAGCTTGAACAAATAACGCTGCTACTAATATTCTTTATTTGTTATAGCTATGTTATAGCTAAAAGTGTTTGAAACAAGCTGATTAAATTAGAAATAATATTTGGTTAAAAACCCAAAAATCAGGGTTATAAGCATCAAATTCCCCCATAAAAAATTATTAATTGTAACTCAGGAGATAGCGATGACAGACAGATCTGAATTTTTTTATCCTCGCAGTCGCTACTACGGCAAATTTAACCCAGAAAATTTGCTGTTTAATGCTAGTCTCCAAGAATTTGCTCAAAGAGTAAATTATATTTGTAATTTAGAAACTAATGGTAAAATTGCCCCAGAGGAAGCTTACCACCAAATTAAACAGCTATGGAAACAGTTAAGGCAGGCTAAAAAAGAATTAGGTATCGGTAAGCATCCCTTAACAGGTGATACTGATGGGAATTCTGATGTTAATAGCTGAAAGATTTATTATCCAAATCAGCTATTTTTAAAATATGACTTATTTTATGGCTTATTTGGTGGTCATGGTATGCACTCCATCCCACATTTCTGGAGGTGGAGTTTCTAAATATTTATGCGATCGATGTAGATGAATTTCTACAGCCCGATCGCT
>CAWUOF010000677.1:0-2342 GCA_963923765.1 uncultured bacterium
AGGATAGTTAAGCAAATTAAAAAAGAAAATACACAACCTAGCAGGGATAATGGTGGAAATTAAGTAGTAATTAGGAATAGGCAAGAAAAAAGCGAAAAGTGACAAGGAAAAATAGAAAAATAAACTAATATCGGTCAAGTTTAAGCCGGATGAACACCGATCGAGCTTATTTATAGTAATTTTACTCTTTCACAGTTCGCTATGGAAAAAGAACGTTAGCTAATTAGGGTTTTGATGAGGATGGGAAGAATCTAAATTTTGTACTGCTTCGATAAGCGATCGAACTGTAGCGGTATCCTGAGAAGGCTCAAAATCAAAAGGTATCTTACCGCGCAGTAACATTCGGAAACCAAGAGGGCCTAAACTAGCTAAATTTTTCCAACCCGCCAAGG
This sequence comes from uncultured bacterium, assembly GCA_963923765.1. Classification (GTDB taxonomy): domain Bacteria; phylum Cyanobacteriota; class Cyanobacteriia; order Cyanobacteriales; family CAWUOF01; genus CAWUOF01. Next base: position 393 of record CAWUOF010000677.1, read on the forward strand.
AGTGATTAAATAAACGAAAAGCAAATTCTCGTTCATTAATCCAACCACCTTCTTTTACTATATCTATTAAAAGTTTACGATGGCGAATAGGTTGACTGGCTGTAGCATCTTGGCGATCGAGAATCTCCTGTTTAATTTTACTAATTTGATCAAGAGGAGCTACTTCCATCGGACAGACACTATTACAGTAAAAACAGCGAGTACAAGCCCAGACTCCGGCTGTAATATGATTGTATTTTTCTAAACGTGGTTCAGTTTGGTCATCGCGAGAATCTGCCACCATACGATAAGCTTTAGCTAAAGCATGGGGACCGACAAAATCGGGATTTACTTCGCGGGCATTACATTCAGAATAACAAGCACCACATAAAATACAATTACCAGTTTGATCTAGTCGAGCACGCTCTTCCGGTGTTTGGAGAAATTCGCGATCGGGTATTTTTCTTGATTTAGTTGATACATAAGGCTCAACGGCTTCCAGGTTATCCCAAAAACTTGTCATATCAACTACTAGATCCTTAATTACCGGCATATTTCCCATTGGTGCAATGGTAATTTCAGGAATAGATGCAGAGGAAATAGGAGACGCTGGCGAATTCGCCACCGATGCAGTGATCTGTTGTAGACGAGAAATTTCACTACCAACATTTTCTTTACAAGCCAAAGCCGATCGACCATTAATTACCATCGCACAACTTCCACAAATGGTATTGCGGCAGTTTTTGCGAAAAGCCAAGCTACCATCTTGCTCCCATTTAATGCGATTGAGGCAATCCAAGATAGTATTCCCAGGTTCAACATCCAGTGTATAACGCGACTCCCGGGTGGGGGTATTGTCTCCTGAGCGGATTACCTTAAAAATAACTTCCATGCTATATACCAGGCTTTTTCAGATTAAAGAGCCATGCCCTAGCCATAAAGTAACCATAAAGTAATAAGTTTTATATTTACAGCTACTGTTATAGGCGATCGTCCGATTTTTTGCTGTTTTAGACAATTTTCGCATATTTCTGATTATTCAATATGCGAGGATAAGCTTGGCTCTCTGAAATTATATTTTAAGATTAATACAATTTGCCTAATTTAGTTACTTAAAAAATTTAGCAAAAAATCCAGTAAAAAATTTAATAAAAAATTTGGCAATGGGGGAAATACCATTGCTGATAATTTTTTTATGGCTATTTTTTCTATTGTTATTGATTATACAATTAGATTCAATGACTCATGCATAACTAAAAAAAATTAATGTAAGTAAACTTTTAATACAAAAGTGTACAACTTAAAGCCAACTTATATATAAGTAAACTATGAGATAAACTATTTGGGAAAATTTGTAAAAATATCTAAATTAAATGATCTATTTTTTTATTAATGAGTAAAATAGAAATAAGACTGTATAGACCATATTAGACAATCAAGGATATTTGGCACTAAAATGAGTGAAATAGAAACCACTCCCCTAACGGGAAAAGCTCTCCTGCAAAAAGTAAAAGAACTCTCAAATTTATCCAGAAGAGATAGAGCAAAACTCTGTGGATATTACAAAGTTACAAAAAACGACAAAACTCGTGTTAATCTCACTGCTTTTTATAATGCTGTAATAGCAGCAAAAGGTATTCCCTTAAGCCCTGAAAACACAAAAGATGGGCGAGGCAGGGAGGCGACTTATAAAGTGACTGTGCATAAAAATGGGCAGTTAGTTATCGGTACTACCTATACAGAATCAATGGGATTAAAAACTGGCGACGAGTTTGAGATTAAACTGGGCTATAAGCACATCCACTTGATTAAATTGGATACAAATAAATTCAGTGAAGATGAAGAATTAGAGGATGAGGAAGAAGAATAAAATTATAAAATTTTGGGGCTGGTAAAACTTTCAAAAAGTACGATCTATTATATATGGTGGGAGCATCTCTATTTTGCCAAAACTATCAAACAGGTAAATAT
>CAWUOF010000678.1:0-2320 GCA_963923765.1 uncultured bacterium
CTTTTAAACGATCATAAGTATCTGCTGTTACTTGAATATGATCAGGAATACCATGAGACTCCATACGACTAGCAGTATTAACCGTATCACCCCAGAGGTCGTAAATAAATTTTTTTGTACCAATAATACCGGCTACAACTGGTCCGGAATTAATACCAATGCGAATACTAATATTATACTTAGTTTCCTGACGAAAAAGCATCATTTCTGAGTGCATATCCAGAGCCATTTCTGCAATTGCTTCGGCATGATCTTTACGGGGAATAGGTAAACCGGCAACTACCATATAGGCATCGCCAATAGTTTTAATTTTTTCTAAATTATATTTTTCGGCAAGGCGATCGAACCGGGAGAATATATCATTAAGTAAATGCACCAATTGAATAGGAGAATTTCGGGCAGAAAGTTCAGTAAAGCCAACAATATCGGCAAATAAAACACTAACTTCTGAAAAATTTTCCGCAATAATACCTTCGTGTTTTTTTAACTGTTGAGCTATAGGGGCTGGTAAAATATTCAGTAATAACTTTTCCGATTTTTCCTGTTCTGCTTGCAACTTTTTTAAATACTCTTGCATGGAGCGATAAGCTTCATTACGTTGCAACAGATTAATATAGGCTTTAGAATGGTAACGAATGCGAGCAATTAGCTCTATTTTATCAGGTAATTTCACTAAATAATCATTAGCTCCTAAAGCAAAAGCCTCTGCTTTCATTTTAGCTTCTTCTTTACTAGAAAGCACAATGGTAGGAATATCACAGGTGCGAGAATTAGCACGAAGAAAACGTAATAACAGCAAACCATCTATATCAGGCATAACTAAATCCTGCAAAATCACAGTAGCTTCTATATTTATAGCCTGATTGATAGCTTCAGCCGGATCGCTACAGTAATGAAATATAATATCTTTTTCGCTGGCTAACATCCGGCGTACTGCTTCGCCAATCATGGGCTGATCGTCAACTAATAAAACGGTTATAGGATATTCCGTTAAAGACGATGCTGTTTTCGTCATATTTCCCTGTCCTAAAACATTTTTTAAAAGATTAGCTAATTAGCTATATACTGATATTAAGCTACTAATTTTTACAGTTAATTACTAACAGCTAAGATTAGGATTGGACGAGGAAGGGTATTATTATATGTATTTGCAACAGGCAGAGGAGATCGCGTCAATAGGCAAAATTTCGACGGCGGCTTGTAAATCTGCTGCTGCTTTTGGCATACCATAAACTACAGAAGTAGCCCGATCTTGAGCTATTGTATGCCAACCTGCACCCCTTAAAGTTTTTAGCCCTTCTGCACCATCTTTTCCCATACCAGTTAGCAACACACCAACACCTTTTCCCGGCCAATATTGAGCTACACTTTGAAAAAATGCATCTACTGAAGGACGATAAGGATTATCGCGAGGTTCTTCGGTATAAGCTAGGGTATGATTTGGCCGTAAAATTAAATGGTCATTGGTGCCAGCCAGTAAAATTTTTCCTTTTTCAAGATAACTACCTGGAGTAGCAATAGCAACGGGTAAAGGTGATTGATTATTTAACCATTCTGCTAAACCCGTGGAAAATTGCTCGTCTACGTGCTGTACGATCGCAACTGCGGCAGGCAGATCTGCTTTCCATTTTGAGATAATTTTGGCTAAAGCTTGCGGTCCACCAGTGGAAGAGCCGATCGCTATTAATGGTAAATGTCTTTTATTTAGCGATCGCTTTTCTGGCTCAGATATACCAAAAGATTTTTTGCTAGACTTGCCAATTAATTTACCAATTGTTGTAATTTTTGCTAATAAACTAGCGCCTCCTTCTGTACCTCCACCAGCACCCAAAATGGGAGTATTTATGGCATCTAGGGCACCATATCCCATCGCTTCAAAAACTTTACCAGCATTACCACTGACAGTAGAAGTTACTACTAAAATCGCACAGGGACAGTGACTCATAATTTGCCGTGTTGCTTCTACCCCATCCATTACTGGCATAATTAAATCCATTAAAATCAAATCGGGGGTATCTTGGATACATTTGGCCACTGCTTCCGCACCATCACGAGCTATCCAGGCTATTTGATATTCTGGAACAGTTACCAAGACTCGCCGCAGTGCTTCCACTGCGATTAACATATCATTGACAATGGCTATTCTCATGGAATTGGTTAATTTTTCTGGCTATTGATTATTGGTATTTAGAGTTTATTTTATATTAATTCTTTTGCAAATACCATTTCATTATTTTTCCAGAATAAACATAATTATTATTTTTAATTATTATTTCTGTCTCTTATACACATCTGACGCTGCCGACGATACTCCTTGTGT
>CAWUOF010000679.1:0-2320 GCA_963923765.1 uncultured bacterium
ATCAACTATTTGATACCTTTGCGGGATGTCGTCAACTGCTACGCCAAGAACCCCAGCAAGCAGAAAACCGCGCCCAACTGCGAGAACTTCTTAATGTTAACTCTGGGGGAATTGTCTTTACAACTGTACAGAAATTTTCCCCAGAAAACAATGAAACTCTTTATCCAGAAATTAGCGATCGATCTAATATAGTTGTCTTAGCGGATGAAGCCCATCGCAGCCAATACGGTTTTAAAGCTAAACAAATTAACCTCAAAGATAAACAGGGAAATATTATCGGTAAACAGACAAAATACGGCTTTGCTAAATACATTCGCGATGCTTTACCCTTTGCTACCTTTATCGGTTTTACAGGAACTCCCATAGAAGAAACAGATAAAAATACTCCGGCTGTTTTTGGTGATTATATTGATATTTATGATATTTCCCAAGCCGTGAAAGATGGCGCCACAGTTCCTATTTATTATGAAAGTCGGTTAGTGAAAGTAGACATAGACGAAAAAGGACGAAAACTCCTTGATGATCTCGACGAAGATCTACAATATGAAGACTTCAACACCACCCAAAAAGCCAAAGCCAAACAAACCCAACTAGAAGCTATTGTCGGTTCAACTCAACGGTTAAGAACTATTGCTGAAGATATTATCACCCACTTTGAACAACGACAAACAGTTAATCAGGGAAAAGGAATGATAGTAACTATGAGTCGTTCTATTGCAGTAGATCTATATGAAAATATTATTAAACTTCGCCCTAATTGGCACAGTGACGACCTCCACAATGGCAAAATTAAAGTAGTGATGACAGCGGCAGCCTCCGATGCAGCCAAACTCGTTAAACACCACACAAATAAAAAAGATCGTCAAATACTCGCCCAACGTTTAAAAGACCCGGAAAACTCCCTAGAATTAGTTATTGTTTGTGATATGTGGTTAACGGGTTTTGATGCACCTTGTTTACATACAATGTATATTGATAAACCCCTAAAATCCCATAATTTAATGCAGGCGATCGCCCGAATTAACCGAGTTTATTTTGAGAAAACCGGAGGTTTAATAGTTGATTATTTAGGGTTAGCCAATGAACTAAAAAAAGCCCTGGCTTTCTATGCCCAAAGTGGCGGAAAAGGAAGTTTAATTATTGACCAACAAGAAGCCGTTAATATTTTTCTAAATAAGTTAGAAACTGTTGAACAAATTATAGCCGGGTTTCCCTATCAAAGTTATTTTACCGCCAACACCGCCGAAAAACTCAACCTGTTAAAAACAGCTACTAATTATATCGCTGACCCATCCCGAAAAAATCAATTTCAAGATGCTACTATTGCCCTTTCTAAAGCATATTCCTTAGCAGTTCCCCATCCTGAAGTTCTCCAAACAGCCGAGAAAGTTTCTTTTTTTCAAGCTATTACAGCCAGTCTCAAAAAATTAGAACCCCAGCAAGGGTTAAGTAATACAGAAATAGAAATAGCCATTCGTCAAGTAGTAGATCAAGCCTTAGTTTCTAATGCAGTAATTAATATTTTAGATGATGCGGGAATTAAAAACCCTAATCTTGCTATTATTTCTGATGAATTTCTGGCAGAAGTTCAGGGAATGGAACATAAAAATTTAGCCGTTGAATTGTTAAACCGTTTATTAAAAGATGAAATTAAAGCTAAAAGTCATATAAATATTATCCAAAGTCGAAAATTAACGGAAATGTTAGAAAAATGTTTACGACGTTATCAAACCCAAGTAGTTAGTGTAACAGATATTATTGAAGAACTTATAGTTATTGCGAAGGATACCCAAGCCGCTAATAAAAGAGGAGAAGAATTAAATTTAAAACCTTATGAGTTAGCCTTTTATGATGCGATCGCTCAAAATGGCAGCCCTAAAAAAGTAATGGGAGTTGATAAATTAAGGGAATTAGCAATAGTTTTAGCGGAAAGGGTTCGTCAAGATGCAACCATTGACTGGAATTTGAAAGAAAACGTAAAAGCCAGAATGAGAGTTAAGGTAAAACGGCTTTTAAGTGAATATGGTTATCCTCCAGATATGGCAAAATTAGCGACTGAATTAGTGTTAGAACAAGCTAATATGTTTACCGAGGTTGTAGTTTAGTTGATATTTTAGCCATTATGGGGATAGTAATTAAATTTATGATGATTAAACAAAATAGATAATTAAAAAAAGGTACATTGTCAAATTATAAAAACCGTTATTGTGCTTTACTCCCTGAAATATATCCCAAAATTATAGATATTTATATGCAACTCTACCCAAAAAAAGCTCGATCGCCTCTACCATTACTAATACCTGTTTTTAGGCGATCGCAC
>CAWUOF010000680.1:0-2319 GCA_963923765.1 uncultured bacterium
CCCCTGCCCCTCTGCTCCCCTGCCCAAAATTAAACCTTTGTAGCTCGGTTGCTGGTTATTTTAGTCACTTCCCTTTCTTTCTTACCACGCCAAAAGAAACGGATGGGTGTACCAGAAAAGCCTAATTGTTCGCGAAATTGCCTTTCTATATATTTGCGGTAATTGTCATTAAAGCGATCGGGAGAATTAACAAATAAAGCAATACTAGGGGGTTTACTACTAACTTGTGTACCGTAGTAAATTTTACCTTGACGACCTTGGCGAGTAGTCGGTGGTGAATGCCATCTCACAGCTTCTTCTAACACTTCATTAATAACAGCAGTAGTAACTCGCCTTTGGTGTTGTTCGTAAGAATTATTCACTAAATCGATAATTTTTTCTACTCGTTGACCGGTGAGGGCACTAACAAATATAGTTTCTGCCCATTCTAAAAAATAAAGTCTATCTTTGATGTGGCGTTCGTAATCGTAAATAGTATTAGAATCTTTTTCGACAGCATCCCATTTGTTAACAACAATAACACAGGCGCGACCATCTTCTTCAATACGTCCTGCTAGTTTTTGGTCTTGTTCCGTGACTCCATCGATCGCATCTATTACTAATAATACCACATCCGATCGCCGAATAGCTTTAAAAGCGCGATTAATCCCAAAAAACTCTGGGCCGTATTCAACATTTTTCTTTTTCCGAATACCAGCAGTATCAATTAGTCGATAGGTTTGGTCGTTACGATGGACTACCATATCAATAGCATCGCGAGTAGTACCAGAAACCGGGCTAACAATAGCGCGTTTTTCCCCAACAAAGGCATTTAACAAACTTGATTTACCTACATTTGGCCGCCCAACAATAGATATTTTAATTTCTGGAGTTTCTGTTATTTCTACTGTGGCAGGTAAATAATTAATTAATTCATCTAATAATTCTCCTGTACCGCTACCATGAATACCAGAAATAGGATAGGGTTCTCCTAGTCCCAGTTCCCAAAATTGGGCAGCTTGGGTTAATCCTTGTTCGGGAGATTCACATTTATTTACTGCTAATATGACAGGAACAGGTTGCTGCCGTAACCAACTGGCTATTTCTTCATCCCCTGCCGTTGGTCCAGCTTGACCATCTACGACAAAAATGGCTACGCAAGCTTCAGCTAGGGCTGTTATGGCTTGTTCCCGAATTTCTGGGAAAAATTGGCTATCATCATCGAAAATTAAGCCGCCAGTATCTACTACTATATATTCTCGATCGCGCCAATAAGCTCGCTGATAGATGCGATCGCGAGTAACTCCGGGTTGATCATGTACTATAGCTTCTTTAGCACTCGCAAGACGATTAACTATGGTAGATTTGCCGACGTTCGGACGTCCAATAATAGCAACAATGGGCAGAGACATTATAAAGCATCAGTTGTTCTGATGGCGATCGCAACATCTAATTATTTTAACGATGCTTGGTAAAGAGGCTATCAAAACAGCATTTAATTTAAAGAATTTCTTCCCCATTCGGCCCAAATTTATTCCTGATTCTGCCCATTAGCATTTATAGCCGTCCCTATGTCTGCTATTTAATGTTTTTTATAATTTTGTATCCTATTATTTTAATCTGTAATAACCACAATGGGATTTATTCCCTATCTCCCATAAAAAAGTTATCTAAACATGACTAATCAAAAATAGTAGCAGTCGGTTTTAACCGACTTTATCTATTAGCCTGAGAATTTATTCTCTAGCGGCTTATAATACTAGCGGGTTATAATACAAATTTATTGATAGTACAAGGTTTAGTAACTATCTGGCAAGTTATAATACTTAATCTATTAGCTTGTCAATTCACTTCGCCACAAGCTATACTCAAAATCAAATCACATTATATACGAAAAACAGTACAAACCAAGCCAGAATATTTCTCATATATTTCCAATACCCTATACTCCATGCCCAACCGAGTCACATAACATGAATCAAGAACTAATCCAATTAAGAATTAGTATTTTAGAAGGACGATATCAGGATGCACTAGCCATGATTGATCAATTGGAATGGATGGGCAACCAGCAAGTTTTACTGACTATTGAAAACTTTTTAGTACGGTTATTAATTCATTTAGTAAAAAATCATGTAGAAGAAAAATTAACCAATGCTTGGGCAGCAGGGATATTAGACTCTGTGATAAAAATTTATAAATTGAATATTAAAGATAATAAAAGCTCTTTTTATATTACCAAAAATGATTGGAAAATTTACTTAAATGATGTTTTTGAAGATGCTGTTTTTGCTGCTAGTGTAGAAGTGGCTAATGGTGCATACAAACCCCATCAACTTA
>CAWUOF010000681.1:0-2315 GCA_963923765.1 uncultured bacterium
TAATAGCGGAAAATACTCCCATTACCACCAAAAAACCCAGCCCTAACAATCAAACATCGGAGAATAAAAAAGTGATTACTACACCATCAGGTTTAAAATATGTTGAACTAGAGGAAGGAACAGGGGCTAGTCCCTCAAAGGGAAAAACCGTAATTGTACATTACACCGGAACTTTAGAAGATGGTAAAAAATTTGATAGTTCCCGCGATCGAGGTCAGCCCTTTTCCTTTACCATTGGCATAGGTCAAGTAATCAAAGGCTGGGATGAAGGTGTCGCTACCATGAAAGTCGGTGGTCGTCGTCAGCTAATTATTCCCCCAGAATTAGGTTATGGTTCTCGCGGTATTGGGCCAATTCCTGGTAATGCTACTCTAATTTTTGATGTGGAATTGTTAGGAATTAAGTAATTACGCAAAATTAATTATATATTTAGTAGGGGCGTCAGAATTTTAACCCCTAATTATTATCGTGTAAATATTAGGTCTGACGTACCCTACAGATTAATTTTCTTAAGACTTATAAGACTTAATTTTATTTTCCTACCTGCCTTCAGCCATACCTATCAATATTTAATTAATCAATCTAAGTAGTCGTTCTAGCTAAACTTCTAAACTGTGTAAATTGTGGATTAAATATTAATTTAACCGTTCCTGTCGGACCGTTTCTATGTTTAGCTATAATAATTTCTGCAATTCCTCGATCGGGCGTATCTGGTGAATAATATTCATCCCGATATAACATGATCACAATATCCGCATCCTGTTCAATACTTCCAGACTCCCTTAAATCTGACAGCATCGGGCGTTTATTTGTACGAGATTCTACCCCCCGACTTAACTGAGATAAAGCAATGACAGGTACACTAAATTCCCTAGCTAAAGCTTTTAAACTGCGGGTAATTTTTGATAATTCTTGTACTCGGTTATCTGTATTTCCACCTTCCATTAATTGCAAATAATCTATTAAAATCAATCCCAATTTACCACCGTTTTCTGACTGGAGTCTTCGGGCTTGACTTCGCATAGATGTTACTGAAATATTAGCCGTATCATCGATAAAAATCGGTAACTCCGATAAATTACCAATAGCCGCAGTTAAAGGTTCCCATTCATTTTGACTAACTCGCCCTGCCCGTAAACGATTACTTTCTATTCCTGATTCATTAGCTAATAGCCTTTGGGCTAATTGTTCTTTAGACATTTCTAAACTAAATATTGCCACTGGTAAATTATGAAATTTAGCAATATCTAAACCAATATTTACCGCAAAACTGGTATTGTGAACACAAATATCATTAGCTATAAAATTATGGGTTTCTGGGATAGTTAAATCATACACTTGTTTATAGCCCAGAGGTTCGATCGCGACAATTTCATCCCAATAAACATCACCTATAGCTAACTCTTGTAAAGGCAAATTTTTTAAAGCCGTCGCTATAGTCATCAGTCCCTCTCGCGTTGGGGCTTGATTTCCTACACGGGTATGATTATGTTCTTCAATACCAGCCCTTTGGGCTAAAACTGTCCAAGGTTCATCACCTTTTACCACAGCTATTTGCTGCCAAATTTCTACAGGAATTACATCATCTAAATTATCCGGATATTCTTCACGATTTAATGATTCCTGCACTTTTAATAATGCTGCTTTTTTACCAAAAATACCTATTTCTTGAATAAAATTTTTTATTGATTCAGCATCATTAATAATTACCTGCCATAGTTGGTATTTTTTATCTTGTACTGAATTTTGTTTTCGCAAGGCTGCAATAATACCAAACCTTAATAATAAATGCTGAATTTGTCTTGCTAATTTCTCACTAATTGTAGTATATCCTAACTGGGCTTGACTGCATTCGTCAACTATAGCCCAGCCATCCGTAGTAAAAAGACGATTTAAAAATAGGGCAATCTGTCTTTTATTTAACTTGAAAACTACTGTCGGAATAGTTTTACTTCTTGCATTTTCATTCCAATCTTCTAATTTTTCTCTTAAGCCAGGAATATTAACAATATATTTGGCAAATTCTTGGGGCATTAAAGAATTACTATTAGTAATTTCTGTATTGTGGTCAGTTAAAAAATCATCGCCAATTAAATAGGCAAGTAATTTAACTTCATAATCTCGTAATGTTTCTGTTCCAAAAATATCTATTTTCCGGGGTACTGCTATTTTATCTCCTGGTTTTAATTCTATTAAAGGTCTCCAGCCAGCTATAGTTAAATAAGGATGAGTAATAGTAGTTTCTATATATCTTCCTAACCGTGTTGTCAAACGGAAAACTGGTTTAATGTCATCATTGATAAAGGCAGATGGTT
>CAWUOF010000682.1:0-2308 GCA_963923765.1 uncultured bacterium
GGGGTTAGGTCTAATAAGGCTCAAATACATAAAAACTGCTGTAATTATTATCAAGTTAATTATTACCAATACTAAATTTAGCTGTCAGAAATTTTTAAAGCTTGATTTTGTATTGTTAATAATTTTTGAATACCGGTTTGTGCTAAATCAAGAATTTGATTTAATTCAGACCGGCTAAAACTGCCTTCTTCCGCAGTACCTTGCATTTCGATAATATTTAATTCTTCATTCATTACTACATTAAAATCTACTGTTGCGGCTACATCCTCAAGATAATTTAAATCTAAAAATGGCTCGCCTTGTAATAACCCTACTGAAACGGCGGCGACTTGATGACAAATAGGAGATTGTTGTAAATCACCTTTTTGAATTAATTTATTTATAGCGTTAGAAAGGGCTACAAAACTACCTGTAATAGCTGTTGTTCTTGTGCCAGCATCGGCTTGTAAAACATCAGCATCTACAATTATTGTACGTTCTCCTAAAGCTTTCATATCTAAACACGATCGCAAACTACGGCCAATTAAGCGCTGTATTTCTTGGGTACGACCGGATAATTTTAAAAATTCTCTTTCTTGTCGTTGAGGAGTGGCTCCTGGTAACATACGATACTCAGCAGTTAGCCATCCCTGACCAGAATTTTCTAAAAATTTAGGTACTCCGGGTTTTATTGTGACTGTAGATAATACCTGTGTTTCGCCACAGCGAGTTAAAACTGAGCCAGCCGCAAATTTAGTAAAATCCAATTCAAAACTAATAGGACGTAGTTCATTGAATTGTCGATAATCAGGACGTTGCCAAGACATATTATGATTCAGTAGTGAATATGACAATTATTGCTAGTTAATAGTAACTAGACTGCTTAAAATATTTTCTTGCACTGTTTCAAGAGTACGATCGCCTGGGATAGTTAAAAGTCGTTTACGGCGATCGTAATATTCCAAAATAGGGATAGTACGTTGATGGAATAAATTAATACGACGTTGCACAATTTCTACAGTATCATCATGGCGCGATCGTTCCAGCGATCGACTAAACATAATATCTTCAGACACATTAATATAAATTGCCCAATTTAGGCTTTGTTCCAATTCATCTAACAAAAAATCTAATTCTTCAGCTTGAAAGGCAGTCCGGGGATAACCATCTATCACCCAACCATTACTAATATCTGGAAATAATAAACGTTTTTTAACAAATGCAATCATAGTCTGATCAGGTACCAATTCACCTTTTTCCACAAAAGGTTTTGCTTTGTTTCCTAATTCAGTTTTAGCGGCGATCGTCTCTCGTAAAATATCGCCGATCGAAATACAAGGAATATTCAGGTTAACAGATAACATTTGTGCCTGTGTACCCTTCCCTGCTCCTGGCCCTCCTAAAATTACCAATCTCACTATTTTTTACTCCTTCTGTGGCCTTAAAAATTGGCTTAACTTACTTACAGAGTTTTAGCTAATTGCCCCTGTAATAGCGTAATGCACAAACTATCTATTGTCCCTTTTTTCCTTGCAGTCTACACATATTTTTACCGCGATATCATATTTTGTATCTAATCTACTGAGAAGCAAGTATGGAATTATGTATATATATAGTGTTTTATTAAATTTATGCTGCACCTAGAACACTATATCTTGATTTCCCCAGAAATCTATGCCAAGATAATAGCCGCCCTACAAACTTGTTGCTGATTGGATGTGGTCCTATGGTTGCACAGTTAGAAACCCCAATTTTCACCTCTGCTAGTCGCCCACCCTACACAATTGCGGGACTGGTGCAAGTGTTCACAGGCACCCACCGCAACTTTTTTACTAGTGTTATGGCCCAAGCTTTGAGAATAGCTGGTCAGGGTACCCCAGTATTAGTAGTTCAATTTTTAAAAGGCGGAATTAGTCAAGGCCATGACCATCCCGTGAAAATGGGAGAATACCTAGACTGGATCCGTTGCGATCTACCACGTTGTATTGATACGCCACACCTAGATGAAATAGAAACCCATTCTTTACGTCAATTGTGGCAACATACTCAAAAAGTAGTTTTAGCGGGTAATTATCAATTTGTGGTTTTAGATGAATTAAGTTTAGCGGTGAATTTTGGGCTAATTCCCGAAGCGGAAGTATTAGAGTTTTTGGAAAAACGCCCTCATCATGTAGATATTATTTTCACTGGCCCGGAAATGCCCGAAGCTATTTTAGCAGTAGCCGACCAAATAACTAAACTTCGTCATCATCATCGATCGTAACTACAATAAACTACAATAAACTACAATAAATTTCTATCAGTATTGCATCTTGACTCAATTCAGGAG
>CAWUOF010000683.1:0-2305 GCA_963923765.1 uncultured bacterium
GCGTTGCATACGTGGGGTTGAAATGATTGAGGATTCGTTTCAAATTAGGTGAAATCATCCCACAAGCAACGCCGTAAATTTCCCTGTTTTTCGGTGGTCTTCACTGATTGAGAATCAGCGATCGCCCTTCGACTCATATCAAAATATCGCCCCTAATATTACGAAAAAATGAGTACCAAGCAATTTATAGTAGAATTGCCCCTCAATTCTTAAACAATTGTGAAAGCCATCACTCTCCTTGGTTCCACTGGTTCTATAGGTACTCAAACCCTAGATATTGTAGCTCAATACCCCGATCGATTTCGCGTGGTCGGTTTAGCTGCTGGTCGTAATATCACCATGTTGGCACAGCAAATACGCCAATTTCGCCCAGAAATAGTAGCCATTTCCGACGTTAACAGCTTACCCACACTCCAAGAGGCGATCGCCGATCTTGACCCCCAACCTATTCTCCTAGCAGGGGAAAGCGGAGTAATTGAAGTTGCCCGTTATGGCGATGCGGAAGCCGTAGTTACTGGCATAGTCGGTTGTGCCGGTTTATTACCAACAATTGCCGCGATCGAAGCCGGTAAAGATATTGCCCTAGCTAATAAAGAAACTCTCATCGCTGGCGGTCCAGTAGTTAACCCCCTAGTTGCTAAACATGGTGTTAAATTACTCCCTGCTGACTCGGAACACTCTGCTATTTTTCAATGTTTACAAGGTGTTCCCCCCACAGGTTTACGCCGTATTCTCCTAACAGCTTCTGGTGGTGCTTTCCGCGATTGGCCTGTAGAAAAATTAGCAGAAGTAAAAGTTGCTGATGCCTTAAAACATCCTAACTGGTCAATGGGTAAAAAAATCACCGTTGACTCTGCTACTTTGATGAATAAAGGTTTAGAAGTTATTGAAGCGCATTTCTTATTTGGGTTAGATTACGATAATATCGATATTGTCATTCATCCCCAAAGTATTATTCACTCTTTAATAGAGTTACAAGATACTTCAGTTTTAGCTCAATTAGGTTGGCCTGATATGCGCTTACCTTTACTTTATGCCTTATCTTGGCCAGAGCGTATTTATACTGACTGGGAACGCTTAGATTTAGTTAAAGCAGGTAATTTAACTTTCCGAGAACCTGATCATAAAAAATATCCTTGCATGGATTTAGCCTATTCTGCTGGTCGTGCTGGAGGTTCTATGCCTGCTGTATTAAATGCCGCTAATGAACAGGCTGTAGCTTTATTTTTGGAAGAAAAGATTGAATTTTTGGATATTCCGAAATTAATTGATTATGCTTGTAATAAACATATAGCTGATAACTGCTCAAATCCTTCTTTAGAAGATATTTTGGCAGCCGATAATTGGGCAAGGCAGGAAATTATTTCTGCTAGTAAGTCTCACCATCGGAATATTCAGGTTATTTCCCTACGTTAGGATAAAACTATGCAGCGCATTCGTGGCAGTATTGCCATTTTCGGAATTGTCACGGTATTAAGCGGTTTAACTCCTATTGTACAACCAGTTATGGCTACACCTATTCTGGTTGTACAAAAAACTTTTCAGGAGTTTATTCAAAGTGGGTTAGGAAAATATCGAGATGGGGATTATAAAGGAGCGATCGCTGATTATGATCAGGCTATTCTTCTTAATCCTAATATACCCGAAATTTATATTTTGCGGGGTAATGCTTTTTATGATCAAGGAGATATGAAAACAGCTATCAAGGATTATGATAAAGCATTAACTCTTAACCCAAAGTATGATGTTGCCTATGTGGAAAGAGGTAATGCCCGTGATGATTTGGGAGATAGAGAAGGAGCGATCGCTGATTATAATCAAGCTATTTCAATTAATCCTAATCTTCCCGATGCATATAGTAATCGTGCCATTACCTATATCAGAATGAAGAATAAAAAAGCGGCTATTGCAGATTTGGAAAAAGCAGCCGATTTATTTCAAAAACAAGGCAATATTATGGGATATAATCGCACCAAAAAAATACTTGAACGGCTGGAAAAAACTGAAGGAGATAAAAAAGACGAGGGAAGCGATCGCTAGTTATATTTCCTAGTTTTACTAAAATTTTCAGATTTTCAGGTTAAAATTTTTAGGTGCGATCGATTTTTTGAGAGTATCTCTAAATTGTAAAAAATTTAAAAATTTATTATGGTGCTGTTTTATTTCTTCTGGATATATCAGCCAATAATATAAATATTTGCTTTACAAATATATTTTTTTACCATTATGGAGATACTTTTAATTTTTTAAGATTAGGTAATATTAAATTTATTAACATATTTATTAATTAAATAAATAGCTATTT
>CAWUOF010000684.1:0-2301 GCA_963923765.1 uncultured bacterium
TTTCTATATTGAGATAAAAAATTTCTGGATCCAGGATCATCATCGTAGGAGCCAATTAAAGCGGCTAGATCGGGTTCTTTTTGGAAAGCTAATTGAATGTGACCGATCGCATCTGAAGATATCGCCACATCCGCATCTACGAAAAATAAAATATCACCTTTTGCTGCCCGCGCTCCCACATTTCTTGCCCGAGCAGGGCCACTAGATCTCGGAATTCTAATTACCCTAGCGCCAAAATTTTTGGCGACTAGCCAAGAAGCATCTGTATCTCCATCTGCTACTACAATTATTTCCAGTGGAGCCGGTATTGCTTCGGCTAATTTTAATAAACATTTCCGGAAGCTTGCACCCCCGTTATACACTGGAATAATGACCGAGATATTTAATTTTTTAGATAAAAACATTTTCTTCATCCTATTAAAATAGTTTTAGGTTTTTATATGTCTGGGAAAAATGTAAAATTCACTTTTCTAAGATATGTTTTGGTAACATCGCATTAGCTCTTTTTACATTTTTATGTTGTCAGCTATCTAGGTCATTAAAAAGCAGATAGCTTATTTTGGACATTTTTGCTATATATATTATTCCCTACTTTTATATTTGTTTCATCATTGTTAGCTTAACTTTACTAAGTCTTATAAAATTTCTATACTTTTTGTAAAGTTATGATGAACTACGGTAAAAAAATCGTTATATGCTCTTAGACAGTTTAAGATTCCCCATAGTATGTCTGTAGCTTAATTTTTTCATGGGAGAATTATCAATTTATCTTAATTCTGGTAAGCATTTTGGCTAAACTGACTAATATTAATTTTTGCTGGAATGAACTAAATTACTGAAATGAAAATACGGTGCAGATACCAGCCACAAACACAACCAGCTATTCTTTTTTAAGAAATTTACTTGTCCTAGTCAACTTTTATTTTTTATTTTATCATTAAAAATTGTTTTAATCATCAATTGTAAATATTTATTAACTTTTTAAATGCCATCTATTCTGATTAAGCTCTTTTATTTTTCCGGAAAATGTATTTAGATAATAGTGATTAATGATTATGGCTAATAATATTTAGGTTAGATTTTGATTGTTTAATTTTCCCGGAAATGAGGTTAAATAATGTTGCAAATACCAAATCGCTATTATCGCTTATTTTTTCAAATTGTAGTACCTCTAATATATTTGATATTATTTTTTGCTTTAAATCGATTACAATTTAAGCCAATAATAGATGAAGTTCATTATTGGGAAAATAGCGTTAAATTTAGTGAAAGTTTGATTCCTAGCCTAGAATTATTACGAAATTATGGAGAAGTAAATACTCCTTTACCATTTATTATTTTTGGCTGGTTGGAATATTTTTTAAAAGGGGGAATATTTGCCGGAAGATTATTAAATTTAATACTGTCTTTGGTAATGATATGGATGATAGGTTTAATCACAGAAAAACCAGATAAAAGATCTGTTATTGCTGCTTTTTTACTGTTGTTAATACCCCATTATTTGGCAACTAGCGTACTATTATATACAGATACTCTTGCTGGTTTTTTGACTTTTCTGGGGTTTTGGTTTTACCTGCGCGATCGCCACATTATTAGCAGTATATTTTTTACCCTGGCTATTGCCAGTCGCCAATTTATGGTGGCTTTTTCCCTAGCTGTAGTTATCTATGAATTTATCCAATGTTGGCGATGGAAAAATAAAATTAGTATTCGTTGGATAGCACCCTTAATTGCTTCTGCTACTTTATTAGGATGGTTTTGGTTTTTTGGTGGTTTAACTCCTGCTATTGCTTTAGAAGAGCGAGAAATTCCCCCTATACAAGTAAGAAATATATTTCCGGAGTATAGTTTATATTTTCTGGCCTGTATGGGGCTGTATTTTGTGATACCAGAATGGTTATTTTTTAGTCGATCGACTAATTGGCGGAGTTTATTAACTAGAAAAAATGCTGGTATTGCTATTGCTTTATTGGTAATATTTTTAATATTTTCTCCCCTTAACACTACAGGGTATGTTGTTGGGTTACTTAACAATAGAATTATTAAAATTTTACCTAATAAGTTTTTGCAAATAGTTGTGCTGTATGTTTTAGCATTTTTAACCAGCATTCGGTTTACTGCAAAACTTAATTTGTCATTTTTTCTACTTTTAATGAATGCTGGGGTATTGATGAAAGGTTTTCAAGTATGGGATAAATACACACTTCCCCTCTTGATAATTTTTTGGTATTTCCAGGCGATCGATGTTGTGGATAAAGAATCTTTTATTCCTACAGTTTCTCAATCTAAATTACCAGAATT
>CAWUOF010000685.1:0-2295 GCA_963923765.1 uncultured bacterium
GATAACTAAGTTAACTTTCTGACGCACCCGACAATTATCATATTTAAAAATTTCCGTAATTGCCAAAAAACATATTTTAGGCAAATATCAGCAAATTTTTGTGATGATGTTACTTTAGGAAAGACAAACAACGGGTTTTTAATTTTTGTTTAGGTTTGTTGTTATGGGAATATTTATGAATTTATATGATTAACTGGTAATATTTCTAATATTTCCTTAGCTGCCCGATCGCATACACCAACTTCTCCTAAACAACGGCGCATTTCCTGATATTCGTTAATAGTTTCCTGACGGCGATCGGCATTTAACAATAACTCTAAAGCATGGGAAACAATATTTTCCGGTGTGGCTTTTGCTTGCAGCAATTCTGGTACAATAGATTTCATTTGTACCAAATTTACAGGCGACATAAAAGGAATAGAAAAATTAAATAACTTAGTAGCCACCCACCAAGTAAAAGAATTGACTCGATAAATAACTACTTGGGGTACATTTAACAAAGCAATTTCTAAATTAACAGTACCAGATTTAGTAATAGCTAAATCTACAGCAGAAATTACTTCATTAGCTTTTCCTTCAACTATATTAGCGTGCAAACCATAATTTTGAATTGCCGAGGCGATCGCCTCTCGATAAACCGGTAAAGATAAAGGTATCCAGAAACTAACATTAGGTAATTTATCTTGAATTTGTTTAGCGGCGGTAAACATTATCGGCAATAAATATTTAATTTCCTGCTGACGAGAGGCAGGGAAAAGGGCAATAGCCGTTTCTGTCGATGAAATACCTAAAATTTCCCTAGCTGTAGCGCGATCGGGAGTAGTTTGTAGTCGATCGATTAAAGGATGCCCCACCCAACTAACCGCAGCCCCTTTTTCAGCAAAATAGCGGGCTTCTCCTGGAAAAATAGCTAATAAACGTTTAATATGAGCAACAATGCGAGTAGTATTGCGAGGACTAACCGCCCAAATCCAATCTTGCGGAGCAATATAATAAACTATAGGTACTAAGGGTAAATTTTTAGTCAGAAACTGTAATAAACCCAAATTTGGCCCGACATAATCTATTAATACTACTAAATCCGGTGGATTTTGTTGCAAATATTTTTTAGCCTGTTTTTGGATTTGTAAAGTAGGTAAAATATAGGGTATTGACTCTAAAATACCTACAGAACCAATACCACTGGTATCACCCAATAAAGTAGCACCGGCTGTCACCATGCGATCGCCACCTAGTGCTACTATATTTAATTCCAAATTTCTAGCACTAGCTTGGCGTTTTAGTGCTGCAATTAGCATAGAGCCTTGCAAGTCGCCAGAAACTTCGCCAGTGCTAATAAATATGTTAAATTTATTTGGCGATTTTAATTCATGCATACGTCATCGCCTTTGCTGATTTTTTTACCAGGAATTAACCCACGTCTACCAGGTTGATAGGAATTTTGTAAAAACCGGGTTAAATGGGGTAAATATTCATCATCAGTTATTAGGTTTATTTCCTCGATCGCTTGTTGTAAATTCAAGCCAGAATTATAAAGTATCCGAAAGGCTTTTTTCAGGTTACGTAAATTATTAGTACTTAATCCGGCTCGTTTTAATCCTACCAGATTAAGTGTTCGCACTCGACTAGGATTTCCTTCTACCATCATATAAGGTGGTACATCTCGATCGATCCGACTCATACCACCTAGCATAGCTAAACGTCCAATATGTACAAATTGGTGAATACCTAATACTCCACCAATTGTCGCCCTAGACTCGATGTGAACATGACCCGCTAAAGCTACATTATTGGCAATAACTATTTGATTTTCTAGTACACAATTATGGGCAACGTGAACATAAGCCATCAATAGGTTATCATCACCAATTATTGTTGCTTCTCCTACCCCAGTAGCGCGGTTAATGGTGACATATTCCCGAATGCGATTATTGTTACCAATTTTTACTAAACTTATGGCACCATCATATTTAAGATCTTGGGGTTCTAGTCCGATCGCTGCCCCAGGAAAAATATGATTGCCTTCCCCTATTTCCGTCCACCCATCGATAACTGCATGGGCGCCTATTTGCGTGTCAGGCCCGATTTTTACTTTTTCCCCGATCGTGGCATAGGGGCCTACCCTTACTGTGGGATGCAGTTGAGCGCCGGGATGGATCGCAGCCGTTGGATGAATTAGGGTTGTCATCTGATGAATAGATAATGGCTAATAGCTAATGGCCTAATGGCGTTAAAAATGAGATTTGTTAGTTTACATTTAATAGGTTGTTGCCAATTTTATCAACCTATTTTTTC
>CAWUOF010000686.1:0-2295 GCA_963923765.1 uncultured bacterium
TAGAAAGCAATTGTGGCGTATATATCAGCTAACTTCAAAGATGGATATCGATCGCCAATTTCTTCTGCTGTTGCGCCTTGCTGGAAAACAGCAACAACAGTGTCCAATGTGACACGAGTTTCACCGACCCGAACTACACCATCAGGGTCAGTTTTTAGTGGTATTACCTCAGCTACGATCGCTAATGCCATAAGTAAATTTTCCTGTTTGTCTTAATAGTAGCAAAATAATGAACCGATCGCCCTCTTATCCATCCTAAAAGTGATTCCGTTCCGGATAGCTATGCCTGACGGCAAGCTACGCCAACGCTTGACGCACTACCAAAACCAAACGCGATCGCCTCCTGAAACCAATAAACCAGGTTTCTGCCATAATATTTACTAACAGAGATTTGATTAAGAAACCCGGTTTATGACTTCGCGATCGCACTACCAAAATAAAGAGCGATCGCCCAGTTATGTATCATAATTACTTAGGCTAAATTTGGAATAAATTTTGATAGCAAATTATCTTTATCAACCAGTTGCACAACATCAGGAAAACTAAAGATTATTCCCAGCCGGTTGCAGGCGATATTGTTCCCTCACACTAATCAATGATTTGACAAGACAACCATTTGGTTTCAATACTTCCATAATGTGCCAAATTTCTTCATTATGCTTAAGTTCGATCGCCCGTCGAATTTCTTGCACCTCTTCACGGGAAACACCTAACTTATCTGCCATGCGGTTGTGCAAACGCAATTCTGACCTATCGATTTTTCTATCAGCAATAGCAATATTCCAAGCAGTACACAACATTAAACGATGTTTCAGGCGCTCTTGAGGGCTTTGACTACAAGTTTTTTCTCGATGTTCTTCATCAAAAAGAATACTTGTTTTAATAATTTCATCAAAACTCTGTCGTTTTTCCATAGCTTCCCGCACTAAATCTCGTTCTTCCTTTCTCATCCCAGAAGTAGTCATTAATTTATCTATACTATCTAACTCCGATTCATCTAATACACCATCAATCCAAGCCATTGGTAAAGCAGCCATAATAATTTCTGCTAAAAACTTGCTCTTATTAGCTGCTGCTTCTTTATTTTTCTTATCCATCAAACCACTATAAATCCCAACAGTTGCCAATACTCCCAAACCCACAGGAGCAGCAAGCGTCAATAATGAATAGGCTGATGCACTAACAACAATACCTGTTGATCCTCCCACTAATCCCCCAATTAACGGAATGCTATGAAGACTGGTCCATATACTAGCAGGCACAAAAACTGAACTAGCAACTGCTGAAGCACCAGCACCAGCCAAAACACCTAAAGTTGCACCTGTACCCACTGCAAAAGCATCTTTTGTCCAATCTTCGCCATTATGTTGCTTCAGCAAATTTGAACTTATAGCTTGATAATCAGCAGATGACGTTTTACTGATATATATCTTCAATCCATCTAATTCATAATCGATATAGCTTTGATAAGATTGATCAGTAAAGTTAATTCCAGACTTACAGCCTTCTTCATAAATTTTCTGACTGATATCTTTAATCGTCGATTTAATTTTTTGCCAAGATTGGCCAAAAATAGCTTTAAAAGCTTTAATATCGGTTTCTATATCATTAATTCCAGCAAAACCTTTTCCTTCCAATCGCTTTAAGTAATCTTTATTCATTTCAAAAATTATATCTAGCAGTGCCAGGGCTACCACCAAAGCAACAGCACCCGCAATGGGACTGGTAATAGCACCGATGAGGGGTACACCAGTCCAAGGAATCAGAGAATAAGCCATGAAAGTGACAGTGCTACTAATTACCAGCATTCCACCTGTAAGAAATTGTCTTTCTTTGGCAGATGAGTCAATATCTGAGTACAAAATTTTGAGGAGACGAATATATGATGGAATTTTGGGGATGCGAGTTACGGTAAATTGAAGAACAGTAATAAGTACAGGAGTCAACAGCGCGAAAATCGTACTCATTACAGGTACAACTGCTTGAATTACAAAAACAAAAATCGGCATATCAATTACCTAGATAAGTGAATTAATATTTAGATATTGTTAAATTAACATGAATTTGAACCAAAAATAAATTTTAATTACAAAATTGTATTCAAGTCTTTTTATCCCAGGGTAGATACGGACGGTTTTTTGAATGTTTGGTTGTGAAATTAGTTTATAAATAAAATCGGGTAATATCTTCTATTTTAGATTTATAGTGACTTTAATTAAAATGGAAATAATGAGGAAAAATGGGCGTTGCTGAATTATAGGATGATGAGCCGAAAAAGCGATCACTGACAAAATC
>CAWUOF010000687.1:0-2294 GCA_963923765.1 uncultured bacterium
TAAATTCTAAATTCTAAATTCTAAATTCTACATTCTACATTCTACATTCTACATTCTACATTCCCCATGCCCAATAAAACTAAAAAGATAATAATTGGAACAAAGCCGCACCTACAGAGCCAAGAAAATTAGCTAGACCGGAGCCTTCACCTTCTTTACGAGGTTTCATAGCTAATTCTACTTCTTTAACAACTTGTAACGCCATTTTATTGCCCTGGGCATCGCCTTGAGATTGAAATAAATTAGCCGCTTGTTGAGCATCTTGTAGCGCTGCGGGATATTCTCCTATTTCAGCACGACTCATACTGCGAGCTAAATAAGCTTCAGCAAAAGTAGGTTTAATTTTTAATGCTTGATTAAAATAATCGATCGCTCCTGGGTGATTTTTACGACGACCTTCCTGCACTCCCCAGGTAAAAAAATCTTCCGCTTTAGCAATATTAATGGGAATACCGATCGCACCTTTCAGATAAGCATTATTTAATAAAGCACCAGTTAAATCAGCATTAACTAAATAGGCTTCGCGAAGATCTGTACCACGAAGATCCGCACCGCGTAAATTAGCACCACTCAGATTAGCACCAAATAAAGAAGCACTACTAAGATTAGCACCACTCAGATTAGCACCAGTGAGATTAGCACGACTTAGATTACTAGCTATCATAGAAGCACCACTCAAATTAGCCCCAATTAAATTAGCCATAACTAGACCGGCACTATTTAAATCACATTTAGGGCATTGCTTAGTAGATAAAAGTTGTCTTGTATGATCTATATTTTCAGCAGTGGCAGGAGTTATTAGACAGATAGCGGTAACAATTGTGATAGGGGCTAAAATTTTGGTATTCATAAGTATTAGGGGCAAATAAATTAGAGTAGTATTATTGATTTTCGGGACATATATTTAATTTTGACGCATAACTTAAATATTAAGTATGTTTAAATTTTATAAATTCAATACTAAATATGTGATTAAGGCTAACAAATCAGTCATTATATAGATAGTCCAATGTATATCTAGGACTGGGGAGCAAGGTATGACGACATCCACTCCAATATTTACCGATCGCCTTCACGCTGGTAAAGATTTAGCTCAAGCTATTTACAGCGAAATACAAGAAATTTTTGCGGAAAATCAAGATATTTCCCCTATTGTCTATGCATTGCCCAGAGGTGGCTTACCTGTAGCTGCTCCTGTTGCTCAACTTTTATGTTGTCCTTTAGATATTATTGTTGCTAAAAAAATTAGTTTACCTGATAACCCAGAATTGGCCATTGGTGCAGTAACAGCAGATGGCCAAGTAATTTGGTCAAAACATAAACCTGTAAATTCTCGCGTTTGTCAAACAGCATTAACTCAAGCTGAAGATAAAGCTAGAAAACAACAAAGTGTTATGGGTAAAGGACTACATCATTATAGTGCAAAAAATACTATTGCTATTGTAGTTGATGATGGTATTGCTACGGGTATGACAATTGCGGTGGCTGCTTTATCTTTACGATCGCAAAAACCTGCGGAAATTTGGATCTGTGCCCCGGTAGCCCCACCAGAGTTAATTGAACAGTTATATACTTGGGGCGATCGCGTAATTGTGCTGCACACTCCCGATCCTTTTTTAAGTGTTAGCCGTTTTTATCAAACTTTTCCCCAGGTGGAAACATCAGAGGCTATGTCATATTTACAGCCATCCCATTAAGGGCGATCGCAAATATAAGTTATTGATTTTTTTAAGGAAATGATATAATTAGGTAACGTAGCTAACGCCGATCGCTAACCTATGATCAATTGGCAATCTTTGTTAATAATATGGTGGCGGACTATATTTCTATCCAGTCAACAAAACCCACCTCGTTTTATAGAAGCTTTAATGACGGTTTTTGCCCTAATTTTATTAATAATATGGATAATTAAACCAGATTGGCCTTATTTATTACTTTGTTTAACTTATATATTAGGATCTTCTGCTTCTATATGGGTCAGTGAATTAATTTCTCCCTCTTCACCTGCTAAAATTATTCTAGCAAGTTTGGGAGTTTTTTTTAGTATTTTATTATTAATTTTTAGTCTTTATTATATTTTATCTTTTTCTTGATATTAGATATATTTAGGTAATTTATTTATAATAATTTATATTATTTTTAGGAAATTACAAAGATTCTTTCTAATTAGAAATTAAAAAAGTAATAAATAATTTAATATTGTACATCTCCCCAAAAACATAGAAATGCAAATAGAAAAATTATTAACAAAGGAAAGTAAAAAAAATCAATGATTTCCGATTCTAATTTTGTGA
>CAWUOF010000688.1:0-2293 GCA_963923765.1 uncultured bacterium
CCCCATGCCCTATTTACTAAATTCCCGCAATGCCCTTACACCTGCTGGGGAGGGCTGGGAACGGGGATGTACTTCTTTTAACCAATTAAATGCTTCCCAAAGTTCTAATTTGTTATAACGACATAAATAAGCAATGCAAACAGTAGGCGATCGTTCTATTCCAGCCAAACAATGAACATAAACAGCCTGATTATTTTTTAAGCTGTGATGTATTATCTCTACAGCTTGATTAATTTGTTCCGCAGTAATTTCTGTTTCGTAATGGCGATCGGGTAAAACTAACCTAATACATTGAAAATTATCAGTAATTTCTGCGGGTAATATTCCTTCATGGCGATCGCACAGGGAAAGAATTGTTTTAATATTAGCTTCCGCCAATTGTTTCCCAAAACCCGATCGGGGTAAACTTCCTACTGCTAATTTACCAGGAATTACCCAACTTATAGTTTGATGATTTTTAGTTTGATGATTTTTACCCCCAGTAAATTCGGAATTATAACTAATGAATTGTTTAAGAAGTTTTATCATTGAGGAGACTACTTTTCCTAGATTTTTGGCTATTTAAAAAAAGACGTAACAATTAACGCAAAGGTTCGCTATAAATATTTCCTCTGCGTTTATCTTTTACAGCCAGAAAAGCTTATTCTCCGAGTGAAATTTCCACAATTACTGGTGTGTGGTCGCTAGGTTTTTCGAGTTTACGCGGATTTTTATCGATAATACAACTAGTTGATTTTTCATAGAGTTGTGGGGTGAGATAAAGATGATCTATTCGCCAGCCCTTATTACGTCGAAAAGCCATATTGCGATAGTCCCACCAGCTATAGTGTCCTGGTTCCCTGGTAAATTTGCGAAAAGCATCAGCACAACCTAAATCTAGTATAGATTTTAGGGCTTGCCGTTCAGCTTCTGATGCCATGATGGAATTTTTAGCCGCTATGGGGTCGTGAATATCTTGATCTTCCAAAGCGATGTTAAAATCTCCACATACGCATATATTGGAATTTTTGTCAAGTAGTATTTTTAAATATTCTTGGAGCGATCGCAACCAAGTTAATTTATATTCATATTTATCACTACCAACTTCCGCACCATTAGGAACATAAACATTAACAATACTTACTCCATCGATCGTACCTGTAATTAATCTTTTTTGCTCATCTAAATCAGCCTTACCCAAAACCGGCGCAAATCCAGTACTAACATCTGTCATGGGTTGACGAGAAACAATAGCAACACCATTATAGGATTTTTGACCGGAAAAATAAACATTATAGCCAATTTCCTGTAAAGGAGAAACCGGAAAATCTTGATCTATAACTTTAGTCTCTTGAATGCATAAAACATCCACAGAAGTTACTGTTAACCACTGTACAATATGTTCTAAACGAGAACGAATTGAATTGACATTCCAGGTAGCAATTTGCATTTTTTAATGATAATTAGGAATTTAGAATTGGGAATCGGGCCGGGGCAGGGCTATTTCATAGTAATAAAACTGGAAGCAGCCAAAACCTTTAACCCAGGTATCTTCTACCTTCTGTAATTGATGAAAAACCCAACAGCCTGTCAAGATTTATGGCTATAGTTGATAATACAGAAAAATTTGTAGCCAGTTCAAATTGATTAAGTCCAGATTGATCTTCTTGAAAAAGCACATCTTTAAACCCTGTAGGGTTAACAAGCCAGATAAAACATAGAACCTATAAGCTTTGCAGCTTTCAAACTTTCACGATAAAATCAGTGTTTTTGAGGTGCTAAATTATTAATTATTGCATTTGGTCTTGATATTGATTAAGATTTTTTGGCGTTGCATAGATGCGGGATAGGCTGGCGGTTGAAATGATTGAGGATTCGTTTCAAATTGGGTGAAATCATCCCACAAGCAACACCTAAATAAAAGCTACTGATTGGGTAACTTATTCGGATTATTTTTTATTTCATATAACCCCCCTATTCCTGGCTCTATTACTAATTCATATAATCCCTGCCAATTTTACTGTTTTACCTCAATACTACAAGTATATTTTTTTAATCTTAAACTAAACCCTAATTTTTTTCAAACAGGTAAGATACCAAATCTAGCAAAATTATCTGTCTCCTAATACTAATATTTTATAATCTTTTAATATGGGAAAAAATGAAATACTTAGGTTTGTTAAGACCTATTACTAATGCCTAATTCTAGCAAAAATTGCTAATATAGTGGGTGGGATGCCTAATTCTAAATTCTAAATTCTACATTCCCCATTCCCCCTGCCCAATGCAGCCCAATTCTAAATTCTAAATTCTA
>CAWUOF010000689.1:0-2290 GCA_963923765.1 uncultured bacterium
TAGCAAAATTTCCATATCTAGGCAGCAAATAATCAAAATTAAATGCATACCAGCGGATATGAGGGATGGTTATTAATCTACGGTAACTTGACCAAACCCTATTTATTTTTTGATAGTATTACACAAAATAGCTAGAAAAAGCCAGATTTTAATCTACGGTTTTCTTATGGGAATTTAGTATTTTTTATCAAAAAATCTAATAGGAGACCCGTGTTTATCGTTGGATTGGGGCCATTTTTTCCAGGAGATGACCTGGGATGAAAAGGGACTCTCTGATTAGAAATGAGTTGAATTACTATAAAAAATTTTTAGGTTTGCAACTAGATATTTAGGCAAAGTTTATATGTTAAAAGACCAAGACAACGCCATCAAGATATTTACCTATAAAATATGTGGATTTCAATTATTTTTATAGTGACTTTGTTTATAGATTTAGTTTTGATAAATAACCTATTGAATACCATATTTTTTTGTTGAAATCACCTAGTTGGAAAAAATCAATGCTATAATATAAACACCAGCAAACAATGAGGAACAAAACCGATTTTATACCGTCTATAAAATTAGTTACAAGACCAGAATTACAAGACTAGAAAATTACAAACGATTTTGCTATCAAAAAAATCATTGTAACCGGGGGAGGTAATTAAAAGATGCGATCGAACAATCTTTGCATTCAAACCGGGTGGCTGGGCTATCAAGATTATTATTTTAACCGTTTTAGCCCGCATATTGCAACCCTATCTAGTGCTGCTAACCCCCATCACTGGAAAGATGGTTTTATTACTTATATTGCCTATTCTACCAAGGAAGCAGCAACCCAGGCAATGAAACAATTGTTAAAATCTGGTTTGGCAGAAGATGTGGATATGCGAAAAGCACGCCGTTTAAAAGCTAAAGGTATTCGCTGGGAATTAAAAGTCCGAGGGATGTCGTTAGAAAAGGTAATGGAAATGGCACAGGAAGACTTGGCGATCGGCTAAGGTGATAATTAAAGTGAAAATTCATGTTTAAAATAATGGGAGAAATGTATAATTATAGGTTTCTCCCATTAACTATAAATATTTAATTCCTATGCCAGTTAAACAACTTCCAGCACAACTAATTACCCCAGAAAACTTTAAACCTTATGGGCAAGTTATCTATCCTATATGTCATGATAAATTTTATGATAAAGATGATGCCCAATTAATTCTCGATCGAGGTATTCCGCGATTTTATATCATGCATCTTACTTACAAAAAGTTAAAATTTCATAAAATTACTCGTCATAATCAATGTACACAATGTTTAGGTTCCTTGGCAGGTAAAGAATGGCTGATAGTATTAGCACCGCCAACAGATACAAATAAACCGATAATAGATAATATATCGGCTTTTCGTATTCCTGGTAATTGTTTTATTAAATTACATTTGGGAACTTGGCACGCTGGCCCTTATTTTTATGATGATTTTGTTGATTTTTATAATCTGGAATTGAGTGATACAAATATTAATGACCATGAAACTTGTAATTTACTGACTACCTATAATTTAGAATTGGAAATTATTTAGAAAATATTATATACAGGACAGTAGGGAGGATAAGTAAAAATGTATTTTCGGAAATTGCAAGATAGATTTTTGATAATACCTATAATTTTGATAGCAGGGGTTTTTGTAAATACCGTGCAGGTGTTTGCTCGTCCTGCTGATATTTTTACTCGATATTTACCAGAAATTAAAAATAGTTTACCCAGGGGCTGGGTGATGCGTTTGCCATCTGTGGTGTTATTTCGTTATAATCCAGAAGCAAACAATAATCAATTAATTGTACGGGTTTTTTCTGCTAATACTCCGCCGGCTATTAATATTAGTTTGTTTACCTGTGAAACGGGTATTCAGCCTTGTTTGTTGGCTAGTTTTACGGCGGATAAGAAGGATTCTTTTAATGGAAAAGAAGCTTTTAAAAAGCATAAAGATGCAGGTCGCGCTATTTCTTTAGATAATAATATTAAAGGTTATATTTTGGCAGGACCTTTACAAAAACAACCTGTTCCTTTTTGGTCGATTATGTGGGAACAGGATGGTATGTTTTATACAGTGAGTGTTATAGATAGGGAAAGGGAAAGATTACGAGATTTAGCTTATTCTATGGCTAATAATCGAGATGTGATTAGGCGGTAATTAGTGATTAAGGTTTTTTGCTGGGTGTAATATTATTTACTGTGAGATTAAGTTGATAGGAAACTTCCTGGGAGGAGTTGGAAACTATGATAAATTCATAGTAACCTGAATCAGAAAGTGTACC
>CAWUOF010000690.1:0-2290 GCA_963923765.1 uncultured bacterium
CCCCAGAAGTTTCTGCCGAAGTTTCTACTGAAACAATAGAAAATAACGTCGAAACTCCAGAAGTTTCTACTGAAATTACCCCAGAAGTTTCTACTGAAACAATAGAAAATAACGTCGAAACTCCAGAAGTTTCTAGTGAAGTTACCCCAGAAGTTTCTGCCGAAGTTTCTACTGAAACAATAGAAAATAACGTCGAAACCTCAGAAACTCCAGAAAATACCCCAGAAGTTTCTAGTGAAGTAACAGATATAAATCATAATGGCAAAGTAAATGCCGAGACTGTTACAGAAGAAGAAACTGCAAAAGTTGCTGTTTTACGTCCATCAGCACAATTGCATAATTATCAAAATATTCCCCATAGTGATATAAGCACTTTTGTTGGTAGACAGAGGGAATTAGAAGTTATCCACCAAAATTTGCAAGAACATGGTGTAGTAGCGATCGTAGCTAAGGATGGTCTTGGCGGTATCGGCAAAACCGAATTAGCTATTGAATATGCATTGCAACATATAGAAGAATACAGCGATGGAATTTGTTGGTTATTAGCAAAAGGTGTGGATATTGGAGTACAAATTTTAGAGTTTGTGCGATCGAAATTTTCCCATATTACTTTTCCAGATAACCAAACTTTAATGTCTAAAGTGTTATGGTGTTGGAATAATTGGCCTATTCCAACTGGGCAAGAGGGAGCAGGTCAAGTTTTAGTAATAATAGATGATGCAATTAACTATTCTCAATTGCGAGCATATATACCCCCATATAATAATCGGTTTAAAGTGCTGATTACTACTAAATTTCAACAGGAACCTTCTCTAAAACAAATAATTTTAGGAAAGTTTGTACCTCTGGAAGCAGGAGATTTTGTAACTGCTCGTTTTGGCGAAGAACAGATAAATAATGGCAGAGTTGCTGCGGCGATCGATAGTGCTGCTGCACTGCAATTATGTGAGTGGATGAGTTATTTGCCTTTAGGGTTAGATGTAATGTTGCGTTATGTGCAACAAGAACCGGAAATTTCGGTTGAGCAAATGTTGTTACGTTTACAAGCCCAACTATTGCAAAGACAAGTTTCTAAAG
Organism: uncultured bacterium; assembly: GCA_963923765.1. Lineage (GTDB taxonomy): Bacteria > Cyanobacteriota > Cyanobacteriia > Cyanobacteriales > CAWUOF01 > CAWUOF01. The sequence goes on from CAWUOF010000690.1 coordinate 1,078, forward strand.
GTGGTGAAACTAATACATCAGTCACACCTCAACAGGCTTTAGAAACTGTTTTAGATTTAACTTGGGAACGGATAGATCCGCTGGCGCAGCAGCTAAGTTTTATTTTAAGTTTGTTTGCTAATACTCCCATACCTTGGTCATTAGTAGAAAAGGTATTAGGAGAATTTTCTCCAGGAGGGGAAATTGATAAAGAAGCTTTAATAAAAGCTCGTAGTGTGTTACTTCAAAGACATTTACTGCAATATGTGGGTGATGATAGTTATCGTCCACACCAGGCTATTCGTCAATTTGTGCAGCATAAGTTAGTAAAAATACAGCATTCTAGTCAGTTAAAGCGGCTATTTGGTCAAGCTATGGTGACTATAGCTGAAGAAATTCCAGAGTTATTAACAAGACAAGCGATCGCTGATTTAATGTCTGTAATACCTCATATTGCAGAATTAGCTACTAGCCTGCGAGATTTCTTGCAGGAAGATGATTTAATTTGGCCTTTTACTGCCTTGGGTAGATTCTATTCCAATCTTGCACCGGATGTAGCAGAATTTTGGTTTGAAGAGGGTTTAGAAGTTATTAAAAACCGTTTAGGGAAGGAACATCCCGCAGTAGCTACTAGCATAAATAATTTAGCGGAATTCTATCGACTGCAAGGGCGTTATAATGATGCAGAATCTTTGTTTAAAGAAGCTTTAGAACTGAGTAAGCAAGTTTTAGGAGAAAGTCATCCTGATGTGGCTTCTAGTTTAAATAATTTGGCGGTTTTGTATCGATCGCAAGGTAAATATCAAGCCGCCGAACCTTTGCAAAAACAAGCGATAGATTTATGGAAAAGTTTGTTAGGTTCTGAACATCCACTTGTGGCTTATAGTTTAAATAATTTAGCTTCTATCTATTATGCACAAGCCCGTTATGGAGAAGCAGAACCTTTGTATAAAGAAGCATTGACATTGCGAAAAAATCTATTCGGAGACGATCGCCCGGAGGTAGTCACTAGTTTAAATAATTTAGCTGCATTATATTATACCCAAGGTCGCCATCAAGAAGCGGAAAAGCTTTATTTAGAAGCTTTGGCAATTTGCGATCGCATTTTAGTCTGCGATAGTTCGATCGCCTTAACTACCCGAAAAAATCTCGAAACTTTGCGATCGACTCTTGAGGCTAAATGATTATGGGCATTGGGCATTGGGCATTGGGCATGGGGGAAAGGGAGCAGGGG